>NZ_JBEXSD010000030.1:0-67278 GCF_040613495.1 Nocardioides sp. NPDC006273
CGCGGGCCGGGGTCGCATTCCGCCGGGAGCGGATGCTCCGCTTCGCCGATCTCCTCGCCGACCACGCCGCCGAGCTGGCGGTGCTGGACTCGCTCGACATGGGCAAGCGGGTCGTGGACGCCTACGACCTGGATCTGCCGTTCTCGGTCGACCTGTTCCGCTACTACGCCGAGGCGATCGACAAGATCAACGACGAGGTCGCGCCGACCCCGCCGGGCACCACGGCGCTGATCCGCCGCGTCCCGCTCGGCGTCGTCGGCGCGGTGGTCCCGTGGAACTACCCGGTCGACATGCTCGCGTGGAAGGTCGCCCCGGCGATGGCCGCGGGCAACAGCGTCGTGCTCAAGCCCGCCGAGCAGTCACCCTCCTCCGCGCTGCGGATCGCCGAGCTCGCCGCCGAGGCTGGGATCCCCGACGGTGTCCTCAACGTCGTCCCGGGCCTGGGGGAGACGACCGGCCGCGCCCTCGGCCTGCACCCGGACGTCGACGTGCTCGCCTTCACCGGCTCGACCGAGGTCGGCGCGTACTTCCTGCAGTACGCCGGCCAGTCGAACCTCAAGCAGGTCTGGCTCGAGTGCGGAGGCAAGAGCCCGCACGTCGTCTTCGCCGACGCCGAGGACCTCGCGGCCACGGCGAAGCAGACCGCCTTCGGCATCTGGTTCAACCAGGGCGCGGTCTGCTCGGCGCACTCCCGCGTGCTCGTCCAGCGCGAGGCCCACGAGGAGTTCGTCGACCTCGTCGCGAAGGAGGCCGCGGCGTACGCCCCCGGCGACCCGCTCGACCCGGCCGCCGGGATGGGCGCGATCGTCTCGTCCGAGCAGACCGACCGGATCATGGGCTTCGTCGACGCGGCCAAGGCCTCCGACGCCCGCCTGGTCACCGGTGGCGAGCGGATCACCCGCGACGGCAGCGACTGCTACATCCAGCCGACCGTCTTCGACGACGTCGACCCGGTCTCCACCCTCGCCCGCGAAGAGGTCTTCGGGCCGGTCCTGGCGGTCACCGCCTTCGACACCGAGGACGAGGCCGTCGCGCTCGCCAACGACACGCCGTACGGACTGGCCGCCTCGGTCGCGACCAGCAGCCTGAGCCGCGCGCACCGGCTCACCGAACGGATCCACGCCGGCACGGTGACCGTCAACGGCGTCGACGCCTTCAGCGCCTGGACCCCGTTCGGCGGGTTCAAGGGCTCCGGCTTCGGGCGTGATCTCTCGCTGCACGCGCTCGACAAGTACGTCGGTCTCAAGACCGTCTGGATCAACCACTGACCCGTCCGACCAGCCAGGGAGCCACCATGACGCAGACCAACCAGCCGACCGCGCTCGCGGCCGAGCAACAGACGCATCTTCGCAAGACGCTGCGACGCTTCGACATCATCTTCCTGCTCATCGCCGCCGTCGTCGGCCTCGAGACCCTCGGGCAGGTCTCGGTCTACGGCGCCGAGGCGTTCACCTGGGCGCTCGTGCTCGCGATCTTCTTCCTCGTGCCGTACGGACTGATCTTCGCCGAGACCGGGGCCGCGTTCAGCGAGGAGGGCGGTGCCTACACCTGGGTCAGAGACGCCTTCGGACGTCCGGCCGCCGCGGTGGCGGCGATCCTCACCTGGATCACCCAGCCGGTGTGGGTCGGTGGCTCGATGGCCTTCCTCGCCGCCGAGACCGTGAGCGTCTACATCACGCCGCTCGAGCACGGCTCGGTCGGTGACTACGTGTTCAAGATCGTGTTCATCTGGATCACCGTCGTCGCGGCGATCGCCAGCCTCAGCAAGGGCAAGTGGCTCCCGACCAGCGGCGCGATCCTCAAGGTCGGCCTGCTCGCCTTCTTCGTGCTGACCACGATCATCTACGCCACGCAGCACGGCGTGGTCGAGCTCAACGGCAGCGACTTCAGCCCGACCCTGCTCGGCCTGTTCGGGTCGGTGCCGATCCTGCTCTTCGCCTACCTCGGCTTCGAGTCCTCCAACAGCGCGGCCGGCGAGATGGAGAACCCCGCTCGCGACGTACCGGTCTCGATCTTCCGTTCCTGCCTGACCGCTGCGGTCTGCTACCTGGTGCCGATCTTCGCGATCCTGCTCGTCGTACCCAGCGAGGACATCACCGGCATCGGTGGGCTCCTCGACGCCGTCGGCACCGTCTACTCGGTCTACGGCCCCGCGGCGGAGCCGCTGCTCACGCTCACCGCCGTCGCTTTCGTCTACATCCTGATGAGCCAGGGTGCCGCGTGGATGATCATCTCCGACCGGATGCAGGCGATGACCGCTGCCGACGGGTCCTTCTTCGGAGGGTTCTTCGGCCGCTTCCACGAGGGCCTCGGTACGCCGGTTCGGGTCAACATGCTCTCCGGCGTCGTCTCGACGGTGTTCATGCTCGTCGCGATGCAGGTGACCGGGTCGGGGGCGTCGATCTTCGGGGTCGTGCTCACCATCTCGATCTCGACCTTCCTGCTCAGCTACCTGTTGGTCATCCCCGCCGCGATCCGGCTGCGCACCCGCTACCCCGACCGCCCGCGCCCGTTCCGCGTGCCCGTCTCCGACCGCGGCTTCGCGGTGCTCGGCTGGTCGGCCTTCGCCTGGGTCCTGCTCGGCTCGTGGGTCGCGGTCTTCCCCGGCACCCTCGAGCGCGTCTTCGGCGTGGCCTACCCCTTCGAGGAGATCTGGGGCGTGAGCCGGGTGACCTTCGAGACCTTCACCCTCGGCACGCTCGGCTGCCTGCTCCTGCTCTGTGGAGTCGGGTACGTCCGTGGTGCCCGCGTCCGCGCCGAGGTCGGCGCCCCCGTGCCGTCCGTTCCCACCGAGGAGCCCATCCGATGACCGACCAGACCCCCGCGCCGTACGACATCCTGTTCGAGCCCGTGCAGATCGGGCCGTTCACCACGAAGAACCGCTTCTACCAGGTGCCCCACTGCAACGGGATGGGCTACCGCGACCCCAGCGCCCAGGCGGCGATGCGCAAGATCAAGGCCGAGGGCGGCTGGTCGGTGGTGTGCACCGAGCAGGTGGAGATCCACGCGACCTCCGACATCGCGCCGTTCATCGAGCTGCGGATCTGGGACGACCAGGACCTGCCCGCGCTCGAGCGGATCGCCGACGCCATCCACGAGGGTGGCGGCCTGGCCGGCATCGAGCTGGCCCACAACGGTATGAACGCCCCGAATCAGCTCAGCCGCGAGACCCCGCTCGGGCCGGCGCACCTGCCGGTCGCTCCCGACACGATCGCGCCGGTCCAGGCCCGCGCCATGTCGCTGCAGGACATCGAGGATCTGCGGCGCTGGCACCGCAATGCCGTACGCCGCTCGCTCGAGGCCGGTTACGACGTCGTCTACGTCTACGGCGCCCACGGCTACGGCACCCCGCACCACTTCCTCTCCCGGCGCTACAACGACCGCACCGACGCGTACGGCGGCTCGCTCGAGAACCGCATGCGGCTGCTGCGCGAGCTTCTCGAGGACACCATCGACGAGGTCGCCGGCCGGGCCGCGGTGGCCTGCCGGATCACGGTCGAGGAGGAGATCGACGGTGGCATCACCCGCGAGGACATCGAGGGCGTCCTGCGCGAGCTCGGCGAGCTGCCCGACCTGTGGGACTTCGCGATGGGCAGCTGGGAGGGCGACTCGGTCACTTCGCGGTTCGCGCCCGAGGGCCGCCAGGAGGAGTTCGTCGCCGGACTGAAGAAGCTCACCTCCAAGCCGGTGGTCGGCGTCGGCCGGTTCACCTCGCCGGACGCGATGGTGCGCCAGGTCAAGGCCGGCATCCTCGACCTGATCGGCGCCGCGCGCCCGTCGATCGCGGACCCGTTCCTGCCGAACAAGATCCGCGACGGCCGGCTCAACCTGATCCGCGAGTGCATCGGCTGCAACATCTGCGTCTCCGGCGACCTCACAATGTCGCCGATCCGCTGCACCCAGAACCCGAGCATGGGGGAGGAGTGGCGCCGCGGCTGGCACCCGGAGCGGATCCGGGCCAAGGAGAGCGACGCCCGCATCCTCGTCGTCGGCGCCGGCCCCTCCGGGCTGGAGGCGGCCCGGGCGCTCGGTGTCCGCGGCTACGACGTCGTGCTGGCCGAGGCCGGCCGTGATCTCGGCGGCCGGGTGACGCAGGAGTCCGCGCTGCCAGGCCTCTCTGCCTGGGGCCGTGTCAAGGAGTACCGTGAGGCGGCCCTCGCCGAGCTGCCCAACGTGGAGATCTATCGCGAGAGCCCGATGAGCGGTGAGGACATCGTCGAGTTCGGCTTCGAGCACGTCATCACCGCGACCGGCGCCACCTGGCGTACGGACGGGGTCGCGCGCTTCCACACCAGCGCGATGCCGATCGCCGAGGGTGCCCAGGTGCTCGGGCCCGACGACCTCTTCGCCGGCCGGCTTCCCGAGGGCAAGAAGGTGGTCGTCTACGACGACGACCACTACTACCTGGGCGGCGTCGTCGCCGAGCTGCTCGCGCAGAAGGGCTACGACGTCTCGATCGTCACCACCGGTTCGCAGGTGTCGTCGTGGACCAACAACACCTTCGAGGTCAACCGGATCCAGCGGCGTCTGATCGAGAACGGCATCACTCGGGTGACCGACCACGCGGTCGTCTCCGTCGGGGTCGGCGGTGTCCGGGTGCAGGACGTCTACGCGGGCGTCGAGCGCGATCTCGACTGCGACGCCGTCGTCATGGTGACCGCCCGCCTCCCGCGCGAGGAGCTCTACCTCGACCTCGTCGCCCGTCGCGATGCCGACGAGATCGCCTCCGTACGCGGCATCGGCGACTCCTGGGGTCCCGGCACCATCGCGGCGGCGGTGTGGTCCGGCCGGCGCGCCGCCGAGGAGTTCGACGCCGTCCTGCCCTCCAACGACGAGGTGCCGTTCCGGCGTGAGGTGACCCAGCTGGCCTGAGGCGACCGAAATAGGTACGACGGGGAGTACTGCAGGGATTACGCGCCAGTAACCCGTGTAGAACTCCCCGTCGTACCCGGTAGGGGTCAGCTGGCTCGGCGGTGGAGGATTCTCGAGCGCTGTTCCTTCGTCAGGGCGCGGCGTTGTTCTACCGTGGTTGTCGGGAGCCACCAAGCTGGTGGGGTCAGGGTCCAGTCTCTTGTCCGATCTCGGCCGGCTCGCCGACATGCGTCTCGGGTGCGGCGGAGGAAGTCGGCGGGATCGCGACGGTCGGCGGCGACCATGGTCACGTACTCCAGGCCCACGCGGCGAAATGCTCCTTCACGACGGATGTCCCTGGCTCGCTGCTTGCCCTCCAGGTGCAGTGCGCCGTCGTACTCCCCGACAACGCCGTGGTCGAGGTCGAGCAGATCGGGCGTACCGATGTGGTTGCCTGCCATGTCGAAGACGGGATGGTTGGAGACGACGTCGACGAGGCCGATGTCACGCCACAGCAGGCGCATCTCGGTCTCCATCCGCGACCACGTGTTCTCGTCGCCGAGCGCGATCGCCTCGCGGCATCGGCCCACGCCCGTCCAACCGGACAGACGCACGACGTACGCCTCGGCCTCCTGCTTCGCCACCAGGTCGGCCTGCGCGGCGGCGTCGAAGATCTTGACCGCCTCGACCAGCGTCGAGGCGAACCTCATCTCGAAGCAGACGGACCGGAGCGGATGCGTGACGGGCAGGCCGTCGACGACCCGTCGATCATCGAGCTGGCGCCTCTCGGCGGTGATGAATGCGCCCCGGGGCGGGTCGATGCGATGATCGTCCACCAGGAGCGGAACCGGCCGCTCGCGGTTGGGCCGTTGTCCTGATCTCGTCGAGGCCTCGAGGCCGTCGAACGCCTCCGCGCCGAGCCAGCGAAGCGCCGCCCACCCGGTCACGGCATCGTAGGGGCCGAGCACCACCGCTGCCTCGACGATCCGCTGCTCCGGCGTGTCTGCGGTGTGTCGCGCGGGCAGGTAGAAGCCCCGACCCGTCCGTCGCCACCCCTTGCCGGCCACCTGACCTCGCGTCGGCCCGCCCTTCCCGGCTGGATCGACGCGCACAGGGCGCATGAGCCCCGGCCGGCGCACGTGGAACTCCGGCGGCTCGAAGTCCTCAGCGGAAACGGCCATGCCGAGATCATCACCCGGAGCCGACTTCCCTGCAGAAGTTATCCACAGGGCCACGTACGACGGGGAGTTCTGCAGGGGTTACGTGCGAGTAACCCCTGCAAAACTCCCCGTCGTAGGTTCGGCCCGCCGGATCAGCCGCGGGCCTGTCGGTCGTACGCCGCGTAGCTGCGCTGTGTCGCGATGTGGCCGGCGACGTGCTTGGCGTCGTGCCACACGCCCCAGATGAAGCTCGAGCCGCGACGGGAGAGCCAGGGGAGTCCGACGAAGTAGACGCCGGGCTCGGTGGAGACGCCGCGGCGGTGGGCCGGGCGGCCGTTCTCGTCGAGCGCGTCGACCTGGAGCCAGCCGTAGTCGGTCGCGAAGCCGGTCGCCCAGATCACCGTGGTGATGCCGGCCTCGGCCAGGTCGAGAGAGAGCAGGGGCGTGGTCGCAGCTGAAGGGCTGGGGCCGAGCTCGCGGGCCGCAGGCTCCTCGGGCAGGTCGATGCCGTTGCGGGTGACGTACTCGTCAGCGGCGTCGAGGAGGGCGAGGTAGTTGGCGTCGCCCTGGGCGATGTTCTCGGCCAGATCCTCACGGAAGGTGAGCGTGCCGGCGTCGTAGGTGTCGGTCATGCCGACGAGCTGGATCCCGCTCGCCTCGAGGGTGCGGAAGTCGATGGTGTGGCCGCCGTGCGCGCCGCTGACGGCGATGGTGACGTGCTCCGCGCCGGCGGCCGGAGTCTCCAGGTCCCAGAGCCCCAGGACGCCGAGCCACCAGCAGAAGTCGCGGCCGCGGTAGCTGCGCGGGGGACGGTCGTGCGGGCCGACCGAGAGGTGGACCTGGCGGCCGGAGCGCTGCAGCTCGTCGGCGATCTGGACACCGGAGGAACCGGCGCCGACGACGAGGGCGTTGCCCGCCGGAAGCTGGTCAGGGTTGCGGTAGTCGCTCGAGTGCAGCTGCCGCGCGACCGCGCCGTCGGGGACGATCGGCGGGTAGACCGGTCGCTGGAACGGGCCGGTCGCGGCGACGACGAACCGCGCGTCGATGACGCCGTCGGAGGTCTCGACCCGGAAGCCCGGACGACCCTCGTTCCGGGTCACCGAGGTGACCTCGACACCGGTCCTGATCGGGGCGGCGATCTTCTCGGCGTACGCCTCGAAGTAGGCGGCGACCTGGTCCTTGGTGGCGAACGCGTCCGCGTCGACGTCCTGGAACTCCAGGCCCGGGAATCGGTCGTGCCAAGCCGGGCCGTTGGCGACGAGCGAGTCCCAGCGCATCGTGCGCCAGCGCTCGGCGATCCGGTCACGCTCCAGCACGAGGTGGGGTACGCCGTTGTCGCTCAGGTGCTCACTCATCGCCACGCCGGCCTGACCGGCGCCGACGACGAGGACCTCGATCTGTTCGTTGGACATACTCAAATCCTGAGGCGCCCCTTTGCTCGTGTCCAACAGATGTTGTTGGCCTTACCCATCGGATCGGCCGATGCAATCACCGGGGCCCCGCTACTGCATCTGTTTCATTGACGATAGTCCTTGGAAACATCTGTTGGACACATGCTCTGCGACGAGGTGGACTGGTCTTCGTGGAGACCAACAAGAGCATCGTCGTCGGCGGACACACCCGGATCCGCCCGTTCAACACCAGCGCCACCTATCCCGAGCAGAACCTCGACAACGACCTGTGCCAGGCCGTCGTCGCGGGCAACACCGTCTATGTGCGCGGCCAGATCGGGCAGAACCTGGACACCAGCGAGTCGGTCGGCATCGGCGACGTCGAGGCGCAGACCGAGCAGGCGATGGCCAACATCAAGATGCTGCTCGAGGAGGCCGGTGCCGAGATGGAGCACCTGGTCAAGCTCACGATCTACATCGTCGACCCGCGCTACCGCGAGACGGTCTACCGGACGATCGGCCGCTGGACGAAGGGCGTCCACCCGATCTCCACCGGCCTGGTGATCTCCGCCCTGGCCCGTCCGGAGTGGCTGGTCGAGGTCGACGCGATCGCCGTGATCCCGGGGGAGCAGCAGTGACCTTCTCCGTCCTCGCGACCGACGGCAACGGCGCCGTCGGCATCGCCGTGACCTCCTCCAGCCCGGCCGTCGCCGCGCGCTGCGTCCATCTGCGCCCCGGTGTCGGCGGCGCCTCGTCGCAGAACATCACCGACCCGCGCCTGGGCACCGAGCTGCTCGCCGCGCTCGCCGCGGGGCTCGACGCCCGGGCAGCGCTCGCGTCGGTCACGCAGGGTCGCGAGCACATCGACCACCGTCAGCTGACGGTGCTCGGCCTCGACGGCACCGGCGCTGCGTACAGCGGGTCGGGGTCGCTCGGCGTCCACCATCACGCCGTCGCGCCGCAGGTCGTCGCCGCCGGCAACCTGCTGGCCGGCACCGAGGTCGTCGACGCCGTCGTCGCTGGCTTCCAGACCTCGACCGGCGAGCTCGAGGAGCGGCTGCTGGCCGCTCTCGAGGCCGGGCTGGCCGTCGGCGGCGAGGCCGGGCCGCTGCACTCGGCCGGCCTGTCCGTCGTACGCGACGTCGCCTGGCGAGTCACCGACCTCCGCGTCGACTGGAGCGATCACCCGGTCGAGGACCTCCGTGACCTGCTGAAGGTCTGGATGCCGCAGCGCGACGACTACGTGACCCGCGGCCTCGACCCCACCACCGCCCCGTCCTACGGCGTGCCTGGGGACGAGTGAGCCGATGACCACCTCGAAAACGCACGCCGCGGCCACGATCGGCGGCGATGCCGAGCGCCTCGTCCGGCTCTCGGAGCAGCTGCACGCCAACCCCGAGACCGCGTGGGAGGAGCACGAGTCCTCGCGCTGGGTCGCGGAGTCGCTCGAGGAGGCCGGGTTCAATGTGACTCCGGCCCACCTCGGCCTCGAGACCGCGTTCCTGGCCACCTTCGGCAGTGGTCCGTTCCGCCTCGGCCTGTGTGCCGAGTACGACGCGCTCCCCGGTCTCGGCCATGCCTGCGGCCACAACCTGATCTCCGCGATCACCGTCGGTGCCGCCCGCGCGCTCGCTCCGCTGGCCGATGTGGCCGGCCTGACGATCGAGGTCTACGGCACTCCCGCCGAGGAGGGTGGCGGCGGCAAGATCGAGCTGCTCGAGCGCGGCGCCTTCGCCGGCCTCGACCTGGCGATGATGGCTCACCCGGCGCCGGTCGATGTCGCCGAGGCCGAGCCGTTCGCGGTGTCCCACTCGCACGTCGAGTACCACGGGAAGGCGGCCCATGCGGCCGCCTATCCCGAGCAGGGCGTCAACGCCGCCGACGCCTTCACCATCGCGCAGGTGGCGATCGGTCTGCTCCGCCAGCAGCTGCCGCCGACCGTGCGAGTGCACGGCGTGATGACCAACGGGGGAGAGGCGCCCAACGCCATCCCCGCGCGGACCGAGGGCCGCTGGTACGTGCGCGCCGAGAGCCTCGCCCAGCTCGCCGAGACGGAGGAGAAGGTCTGGCGCTGCTTCGAGGCCGGTGCGCTCGCGACCGGCGCGACGCTCACCGTCGAGCCAGAGAGCAAGCCGTACGCCGAGTTCCGGATCTTCGCGCCCGCGCTGGCGGCGTACCGGCGCAATGCCGAGGAGATCGGCCGGGTCTTCGACCCGGGGACCCCTGCCCGCCGGATGAACCGAGCCTCCACCGACATGGGCAACGTCTCCCAGGTCGTGAACGCCATCCACCCCTACGTCGGTATCAACTCCGGGACCGCCCTCAACCATCAGCCAGAGTTCGCCGCACATTGCGTCGGCGGGGACGCCGAGAAGGCGATCCTCGAAGCCGCGACCGCGCTGGCGTGGACCGCGCTCGACGTCGCCGAGGAGGCGACGGCACGATGACCGCCATCGGCGCTCCCTCCACCCGCACCGAACACGACTCGCTCGGCGCGTTCGAGGTCCCCGCGACCGCGTACTGGGGCGTGCACACCGCCCGCGCGCTGCGAAACTTCCCCATCAGCGGCACCACGGTCGGGGCCCACCGATCGCTCGTCGCCGCGCTCGGCGCGGTCAAGCTCGCCGCGGCCCGCGCCAACCACGATGTCGGCCTGCTCGACGACCGCCGGTACGAGGCGATCGCCGCCGCCGCACAGGAGGTCCGCGACGGTGCCCTCGACGACCAGTTCGTCGTCGACGTGATCCAGGGCGGTGCCGGGACCTCGACCAACATGAACGCCAACGAGGTCGTCGCCAACCGTGCCTTGGAGATCCTGGGCCTGCCGTTCGGCAGCTACGCCGAGCTCCACCCCTTGGACCACGTGAACCGCTGCCAGTCGACCAATGACGTCTACCCGACCGCCGTGCGCCTCGCGCTGGTCGGGGCGATCGACCGCCTGGCCGAGGCGACCGAAGCTCTCGCCGCCTCGTTCGCCCGGAAGGCGAGCGAGTTTCGTGCCGTCCCCAAGATCGGTCGTACGCAGCTCCAGGACGCCGTCCCGATGACGGTCGGCCAAGAGCTCGGTGCCTTCGCCACCACGCTGCGCGAGGAGCTGGCGCGACTGGCCGACTCACGCATGCTGTTGTGCGAGATCAACCTCGGGGCCACCGCGATCGGCACCGGGATCACCGCCCACCCCGACTACCGGCGTCTCGCCGTCCAGCACCTCGCCGAGATCACCGGCCTGCCGGTCGTCGGCGCCGGTGACCTCGTGGAGGCGACCAGCGACACCGGCGCCTTCGTGCAGGTCTCCAGCGTGCTGAAGCGGATCGTCGTCAAAGCCTCCAAGATCTGCAACGACCTCCGGCTGCTCAGCTCCGGCCCGCAGGCCGGTCTCGGTGAGCTGCAGCTGCCTGCTCGCCAGGCCGGGTCGAGCATCATGCCCGGCAAGGTCAACCCGGTCATCCCGGAGATGGTCAACCAGGTCGCCTTCTGGGTGATCGGCAACGACCTGACCGTCACCATGGCAGCCGAGGCCGGCCAGCTCCAGCTCAACGCGTTCGAGCCGGTCATGGGCCACGGCCTCCTCCAGGGCTTCGGCTGGACCGCGTCGGCCTTCGACTCGCTGCGCGAGCTGTGCGTGGACGGCATCACCGTCGACGCCTCCGCGCTCGCTGCCGCGGCCGCCACCAACGCCGGCCTCGCGACCGCACTGACCCCGCTGCTCGGCTACGCGAGGTCCGCGGAGATCGCCAAGGCCGCGCTCGGCGGCGAGGGAGCGATCCGGGATCTGGCCCTGGCCACCGGCGTCCTCGACCCGGCCGTGCTCGACGCTCTGCTGCGGCCCGAGACGCTGGCGAACCTCGACGTGCCCGGCGCCAACGTGGCGACACGGGAGTAAGAGATCGCGCAGTCGCATGGTTCGGGCAAGATGGCTCGCATGGCCGAGCCGTCCTTCACCCTGACCCAGCTGCGCTACTTCGCCGCAGCCGCGGAGCTGGGCAGCATGACCGCCGCGTCGCGGCAGCTCGTGGTCTCGCAGTCGGCCGTCTCCACGGCCGTGGCGCAGCTGGAGAAGGAGCTGGGCGTCCAGCTGCTGCTGCGCCACCACGCCCGCGGTCTGACGCTGACGTCGGCCGGCGAGGAGTTCTACCGCGAGCTGCGCAGCTATCTGGTGCACACCAACGAGCTGGTGGAGGTCGCGCGTTCGGCCGGTCAGGCGCTCGTCGGCGACCTCACCATCGGCTGCTTCACCACCCTGGGCCCCTTCGAGCTCCCGCGGCTGCTGGCCGCCTGTGAGCAGGACCATCCCGGCATCCACGTCTCCGTCGTCGAGGACGAGCACGCGGCGCTCAAGCAGGCGCTGCGCTCGGGCCGCTGCGAGCTGGCGCTCATGTACGGCTACGACCTCGACGACGACATCGACCATGTCCAGGTCGGCCTCGCCGCGCCGTACGTCCTCGTCGGCAAGGGCCATCGGTTGGCCCGCCGCAAGAAGGTCGCCCTCGCCGAGCTCCAGGAGGATCCGATGGTGCTCCTCGACCTGCCCCACAGCGGCCAGTACTTCGAGCGGCTCGTCGAGTCGGCCGGCTTCCGCCCGCAGATCCGCCACCGCACCGCCGGCTTCGAGACCGTCCGGGCGATGGTCGCCAACGGCCAGGGGTGGTCGGTCCTCAACCAGCGCCCGGCCAGCGACACGACGTACGACGGTGCCCAGATCGTGACCCTCGAGATCAGCGACCCCATCGAGCCGCTCGAGGTCGTGCTGGCCTCGATGAAGGGCGTACGCCTCACCGCCCGCGCCCAGGCCTTCGTCCGCTCCTCGGGCCGAGCAGCACGCCGGCGGGAAGGCCGCTGAGCATCGACCGTCGAGTCGGCCCGAACTGACAAGGCTCCGCCGAGTCGGCGCGTCATGACGCGCCGACTCGGCGGGGATCGCGGTCAGGATGAGCCGACTCGGCGATGGCTCAGGCGTGCGAGGCGAGCGCCATCTCGCTCGGGGCGAGCTTGCGACCGCGCGCCAGCAGGTAGTAGACCGGCGCCGTGACGACCAGGCCCAGGATCCAGCTCATGTCGGCGCCGTTGAGTCTTTCTGCGACCGGCCCGGTGTAGAGCGGGGTCGCCATGAACGGGATCTGGACGAGGATGCCGATCACGTAGGCGAGGATCGCCTGGCTGTTGAACCGGCCGTAGATGCCACCGTCGGCCGCGAAGATCGAGTCGAGGTCGTAGTTGCCGCGATGGATCAGGTAGAAGTCGATCAGGTTGATCGCGGTCCATGGGACCAGCACCACGAGCAGCGCGAGCACGATGTCGACGAAGTACGAGATGAAGTTGCCCGAGACACCGATGGCGAAGTACGTCGAGGCGGCCATCACGACCAGCGAGAGCACCACGCGGCTGCGGGCGGTCGGGATCCAGCTGGCGACGAACGTCTGCACGCAGGTGATGATCGAGAGCACGGTGCCGTAGAGGTTGAGCGCGTTGTGGCTGATCACCGAGAGCAGGAACAGGACGAGCAGCGGCGTACCGAACGCACCGGTCGTGTCGCGGACCCCGGTCATGACCTCCACGCCCGGCTTCATCGCCAGTGCCACGATCGCGCCGAAGACGAACGGCAGGATCGAGCCGAGGGTGCAGCCGAGGTAGGTGGCGGTGAAGGTGGCCTTCACCCCGACGCCGGCCGGCAGGTAGCGCGAGTAGTCCGAGACGTACGGAGCGAACGCGATCTGCCACAGAGCGCCCAGCGAGACCGTCGCGAGGAAGCCGGCGGTGGTGTAGCCGCCCTGGGTCCAGAAGCCCGCGGGAAGGCCGGAGACGAAGATCGCGACGGTGCCGAGCACGATGCCGATGCCGAGGACCCAGGTGGCGACCTTGTTGAGCGAGTGGATCACCTTGTAGCCGATCACCGCGATCAGGCCGGACCCGAGCGCCCCGAGGACGATGCCCGCCTCGACCGGGATCGGGTCGGCGATGCCGTGCAGCGACTGGCCGGCCAGGACGATGTTGGAGGCGAAGAACGCCAGGTACATGACCGCCGCGATCACCACGACGATCAGCGCCCCGTACGAGCCGAACTGGCCGCGGCTCTGGATCATCTGCGGGATGCCCATCTGCGGGCCCTGGGCCGAGTGCAGAGCCATGAAGACGCCGCCCACGAGGTGGCCGACCACGATGGCGACGACGCACCAGAACAGGTCGAGGCCGAAGACGGTGACGCCGGCGGCACCGGTGACGACGGGTAGGGGAGCGATGTTCGTCCCGAACCACAGGGTGAAGAGGTCGCGTACTTTGCCGTGGCGGTCCTCGGGTGGGACGTAGCCGATGGTGTGCTTCTCGACGACTGGCTGGTCAGACATGGGCATTCTCCAAAAGGTGTGAGGCGCCCCACCATGGTCGTGACTCGCGTGTTCCTCTGGCAAACGAATCCTTTTGGCGCAATGCATCAGCAGAATCGATGATCGCTCGCACGCGGCCGGGTGTCGGCCGAGGGCCCGACACACTCGCGTTCGCGTTCTTAGGTAAACCTTTCTAAGGTGAGGCTTACCAATTGAAAGGATGGCCGTGAAGCCTATCTCTGCTGTTGTGGTCTCGGTCTCGGTTGCTCTCCTCGGGGCAACGCTCACCTCCTGTTCCTCCGGCGACGCGCTCGTCGTCTACAACGCCCAGCACGAGCAGCTCATGGAGGAGCTGGTGCCGGCGTTCGAGGAGGAGACCGGGATCGACGTCGAGCTGCGCAACGGCAAGGACCTCGAGCTCGCCGCCCAGCTGGTCGCGGAGGGGAAGAAGTCCCCGGCCGACGTCTTCCTCACCGAGAACTCCCCGGCGATGGCCGCGGTCGAGCGCGAGGGTCTGCTGGCCACCCTGCCCGACGACGTGATCGCGCCGATCCCGGAGCAGTTCCGGCCGGAGAGCAACGCCTGGACCGGGTTCGTGGCCCGCTCCACCGTGCTGGTCTACAACACCGACCAGATCACCGAGGCCGAGCTGCCCGCCTCCCTGCTCGACCTGGCCGAGCCGGAGTGGAAGGGCAAGATCTCCTTCTCGCCGACCGGAGCCGACTTCCAGGCGATCGTCGCCGGAGTCCTCGCGACCGAGGGCGAGGAGGCCACGAAGGCATGGCTGGAGGGGATCAAGGCCAACGGCATCGTCTACGACGGCAACAACGTCGTGCTGGAGTCGGTCAACTCGGGTGAGGTGCCGGTCGGCGTCATCTACCACTACTACTGGTATCGCGACCAGGCCGAGTCCGGTGAGGTCAGCGACAGCTCAAAGCTCCACTTCTTCGGCAACCAGGACCCCGGTGCCTTCGTGAGCGTCTCCGGGGCGGGCGTGCTGGCCTCGGCCGAGCACAAGTCCGACGCCGAGGAGTTCATCGGCTACCTGACCGGCAAGGCCGGGCAGCAGGGCCTGGCCGACAGCTACGCGCTGGAATACCCGCTGAACCCCGAGGTCCAGCTCGACCCGCCGGTCAAGAAGTTCTCCGAGCTCGACCCGCCCGAGGTAGCGATCTCCGACCTGGACAGCGCCGCGGTGGTCGACATGATGACGGAAGTCGGCTTCCTCTGAGCAGCGTGCATCTCGGCACACTTCCTGCCGCCGCCTACGGCAGGTGGCTGATGCCGGCTATGGCCGGCATCATCGCTGCGGCATGCCTGCTGCCGGTGGCGTACGTCATCTGGTCGACCGCCTCGCTGGGGCCGGCCGAGGCCTACGAGTTCCTGGTCCGCCCGCGCATCGGTGAGCTGCTGTGGAACACCGGCAGGCTGCTGGTGGGTGGTATCGCGCTCTCGGTGGTGTTCGGGCTCGGCGGCGCCTGGGTGGTCGAGCGGACCTCCCTGCCGCTGGCCGGTTGGTGGCACGGGGCGATGTGTGCGCCTCTGGCCATCCCGGCGTTCGTCAACGGCTATGCGTGGGTGGCCACGACCCACGCTGTCCAGTCCTATCTCGGCGCCGTGCTGGTCGTCTCGCTGTCCTACTATCCGCTGGTCTACCTGCCCGCGGTGGCAGCTCTGCGACGCCTCGACCCGGCGCTCGAGGAGGTCGCGGCGGCGCTCGGGAGACGGCCGCGGGAGGTGTTCCTCCGCGTGGTCCTACCCACCATCGCACCGGCGGTGCTCGGCGGTGCGCTGCTGGTCGGGCTGCATCTGCTGGCCGAGTACGGCGCCCTGCAGCTGCTCAACTACCCGACCCTGACGACCGCGATCCTGCAGCAGTACGGAACTGCCTTCAACGGGCCGGCCGCCACTCTGCTGGCCGGGGTGCTGCTGGTCGCCTGTCTCGGTCTGCTCGCCCTGGAGATGCTGATCCGTGGCCCGGCCCGGCGTGCCAGGGTCGGGAGCGGCACCGTCCGTCCGGTCTCACGGCTGCGGCTGGGCCGTGGGACCGTGCCGGTGGTCGTCTCGCTCGGTGCCTTCATAGCGTTGGCCGTCGGTCTGCCGGCCGCCAGCCTGGTGCGCTGGCTGGTCCGGGGCGCCTCCGCCGAGCTGGATCTGAGTCGGCTGCTTCCAGCCGCCGGCACCAGTGTCGCGCTGGCCGCGGTCGCGGGAGTCGTCGCGACAGCGGCGGCCCTTCCGGTCGTGTGGCAGGCCGTACGCCGCCGCAACAGCTGGTCGCTGGGCGTCGAGCGGGTCGCGTACGTCACCAGCGCGCTGCCCGGGGTGGTCGTCGCGCTCGCGCTGGTGACCGTGGCCATCGGCTGGGTGCCTGCGCTCTACCAGACGCTGCCGCTGCTCGTGGTGGCGTACGTCATCCTGTTTCTGCCGCGTGCGCTCGTGGCGGTGCGCGGGGTGCTGGAGCTGGTGCCGCCGCGGCTGGAGGAGGTCGCGCTCACACTCGGCCTGAGCCGGGCCGGGGCGATGCGCCGGGTCACCCTTCCGCTGCTGCTGCCCGGGCTGGCGACCGCGACCGCGATGGTCGCGCTCGCAGTCTCCACGGAGCTGACCGCGACGCTCCTGCTGGCCCCGATCGGGACCACCACGCTGGCAACCGAGTTCTGGAGCGCGGCATCCTCGGTCGCGTACGGAGCCGCGGCTCCGTACGCGCTGGCGCTGGTGCTCCTCGCCATGCCGGCGACGATCCTGCTGGGACGCGCGTCGAGAGGGGTGGGTCGATGACGGCGGCTCTGCAAGTCAGCGGGCTGCGGGCCGGACACGGTTCTCGCCAGGTCCTCGACGGGCTCGATCTGACCGTCGAGGGCGGCGTGACCGCCGTGCTCGGAGCGTCGGGCTGCGGCAAGACGACGCTGCTGCGGTGCGTGGCGGGCTTCATCGCCCCGAGCGCGGGCGAGATCTGGATCGGCGGGCGCTCGGTCGCCGGGCTGGCGCCGCGCCGGCGCGGGATCGGGTACGTCCCGCAGGAGGGCGCGCTCTTCCCGCACCTCGACGTCGGCAGCAACATCGCCTTCGGACTCGGCCGGAACGTGGCCCGCGCCGAGCGGCAGGCTCGCGTCGCCGAGCTGCTCAGGCTGCTGGAGCTGCCCGCGGAGCTGGCCGACCGCCAGCCCCACGAGCTCTCCGGCGGCCAGCAGCAGCGGGTCGCCGTGGCCCGCGCGCTCGCGCCCCGGCCACGCCTCGTGCTCCTCGACGAACCCTTCTCATCCCTCGACGCGGGCCTGCGGGAGGAGTCGGGGCGCGCGGTCGTGCGGGCGCTGCGTACGGCCGGCGCGGCAGCGCTGCTCGTCACCCACGACCAGGGCGAGGCGCTCTCGCTCGCCGACCAGGTGGCCGTGATGGCCGCCGGTCGATTCCTGCAGGTCGGATCGGCGGTGGACGTCTACCTGACGCCGGAGCATCCCGAGGTCGCCGCCTTCCTCGGCTCCGCGACGCTGCTGCCCGGTGAGGTCGACGGCGACGGAAGGGTCGACTCGGCGCTCGGTGAGATCGCCCTCGCCACGCCGCAGCCTGCCGGTCCGGTGACGCTGGTCGTCCGCGCGGAGCAGGTGCAGGTCTCGGCCGACGCCGCCTCCGGAATCAAGGGTGTCGTCGAGGAGGTCTCCTTCTTCGGGCACGACGCCACGATCCGAGTGCGGCTGAGCGACGACGTACGGGTGACCGCGCGGGTCCCGGGCACCGGGATCCCCGACATCGGGACCACCGTCGCGCTCGAGGTCGTCGGGCCCTTGGTCGGCTATGCCGGTGAGACTCGATGAGCGAGCGTAGGCGAGCGAACGATCAGATCGTCACGTCGCCGCGTCCGTATTCTTTCCGCTCTGTCACGGATGTGGCGGCGTGAGCTCGACGATCGCCACGGGCACCCACCTGCTTCTGAACGGGCGGCCGGGGGATCCGGCGGTCATCACTCCCGAGGCGACGCTGACCTACGCCGAGCTGGAGCAGGCGGTGATGGGCCGGGTGGCCGCGTACGGCCCCTCGCGAGGGGTCGTGCTGCTCGAGGCGGGCAACCACCTGGACTCGGTGATCGGCTACCTGGCCGCGCTCGCCGCTCGTCGGCCGGTTCTGCTGACGCCGCCGGGAGGCGACACCGACGAGCTCCGCACGCGCTACGCGGCCGCGTTCGCCGGCCGGGCAGAGCTCCATCCCGACCTCGCGCTGTTGCTGTCGACGTCCGGCTCGACCGGGTCGCCGAAGCTGGTCCGGCTCTCCCGTGACAACCTCGCCGCCAACGCGGCGAGCATCGCGGCCTACCTCGGGCTCACCTCCGCCGACCGGGCGATGAGCTCGCTGCCGCTGCACTACTGCTACGGCCTCTCGGTGCTCAACTCCCATCTCAGCGCCGGCGCCGCGGTGATCCTCACCGATCTCTCGGTCGCCGACGACTGCTTCTGGGACGTCGCGACGCGCAACGGCGCCACCTCGTTCGCGGGGGTTCCCTACACCTTCGAGCTGCTCGATGCCTCGGGGTTCGCCGACCGCTCGCTGCCGTCGCTGCGCTACATCACCCAGGCCGGCGGCAAGATGCCGCCCGAGACGGTCCGTCGCTATGCCGCGCTGGGTGCTTCTCGTGGTTGGGACCTGGTCGTGATGTACGGCCAGACCGAGGCCACCGCCCGGATGGCCTACCTGCCGCCCGACCTGGCCGCGAGCCGGCCGGAAGCGATCGGCATCCCGATCCCCGGCGGACACTTCCGCCTCGAACCGGTGGAGGGCACGGGCCCGGGGGAGGGGCTGGAGGAAGGCGTCGGCGAGCTCGTCTACACCGGACCGAACGTGATGATGGGGTACGCCGAGAGCGTCGCCGACCTCGCCCGTGGCCCCGAGCTCACCGAGCTCCGCACCGGCGATCTCGCCCGCCAGGCCGACGACGGGCTCTGGGAGATCACCGGCCGGCGAAGTCGGTTCGGCAAGATCCTCGGTTTGCGCGTCGACCTCGACCGGATCGAGTCCGAGCTCGCACCCACGTCCGTACGCGCCGTCGCCCCCGGCTCCCGACTGCACCTGTTCACCGAGGATCCCGAGGCCGCCGACCGGTTGCCGGCGCGGATGGACGGCATCGTGGCGCTGTCGCGAGCGGCGGTCCAGGTTCACCGGATCGAGGAGATGCCGCGCACGCCGAACGGGAAGGTCGACTACGCCACGCTCAACAGCTGGGCGAGCGCCGCGGACACCGCCGGGCCCTCGGCAGCCGCGTCGACCGAGGTGTTGGCCGAGGGTGCGGACGCCGAGGCGCTGCGTACGGTCTTCTCCGTCGTGCTCGGGCGTCCCGACGCGACCGTGGCGGACAGCTTCGTCTCGCTCGGCGGCGACTCGCTCTCCTTCGTGGAGATCGCCACCCAGGTCGGCGAGCGGCTCGGCACCCTGCCCGCCGGTTGGCAGCATCGAAGCATTGCCGAGCTCGCCGCGAGCGCGGGGAGCCCGCGGCGCTGGCTGCGTCCCGTCGAGATCCCGGTCCTGCTGCGCGCGGTGGCGATCGTCGCCATCGTCGGCAGCCATGCGGACGTCTGGACCCTTCTCGGCGGAGCGCACATCTTGCTCGCGGTGGTCGGGTTCAACCTGGCCCGCTTCGGGCTCACCGCGCCGACCCGGACGCTGCGGGTACGACGCCTGCTTCGGGGCGCTGCCGCGGTCGCGCTCCCGGCGGCGCTGTGGGTCGGCGGTGTGGCTCTGGTCAGCGACCGCTACCACTGGCCGACCGCGCTGGGACTCAACCAGGCACTCGGGAGCAATGAGTGGACCCGTGACTGGCAGCTGTGGTTCCTGGAGGTCGTCACCTGGTCCTTCGCCGCGCTCGCGCTCCTGCTCGCGGTCCCTCTGCTCGACCGGTGGCAGCGTCGGCACCGGTTCGGCGCCGCCGTGGCTGCGGTCGGCTTGACCCTCTTGCTGCGGTATCTATGGGTCGGGCTCGAGGCGGGGGCCACCGAGCGCTACACGATCGGCTGCGTCCTGTGGTGCGTGGCGCTCGGCTGGGCGGCGGCCGAGGCGCGGCGACCGTGGCAGCGCGTCCTGGTCGCGGTGATGGTCGTCGCCGGGACGTACGGCTTCTTCGGTGATCCTCTCCGCGAGGCCACGGTCGCCGCCGGCATCCTCCTGCTGCTCGTCCCCTGGTCGGTCCTGCTGCCGTGGCCCGTGTCCCGGCTGGTCGGCGTGCTCGCCGCGTCGTCGCTGTGGATCTATCTGGTCCACTGGCAGATCTATCCGGGGCTCGAGGCTGCTGGGCTCGGCTGGGTCGGTGTTCTTGCCTCGTTGGGCGTCGGGGTTTTCGTCGCGGGCGGCTATCGGGTGGTCAGCTCGATACTTCACAGGTCCCGGCATGGTCGTAGATTGAACGGGTGAGGATCACGGTCGTACGCGGGGACATCACCGAGCAGCAGGTCGACGCCGTCGTGAACGCGGCCAACTCCTCGTTGCTGGGCGGGGGAGGGGTCGACGGGGCGATCCACCGGAGGGGTGGTCCGGCGATCCTCGAGGAGTGCCGGCGACTGCGGGCCGGGCATCTCGGTGGCGGTCTGCCGGTCGGGCAGGCGGTCGCGACGACCGCCGGCAACCTCCCCGCGCGGTGGGTGATCCACACGGTCGGCCCGGTCTACGCCGACGGGCAGGACAACGTCGACCCGCTGGCCTCGTGCTTCCGGGAGTCGCTTCGGGTGGCCGACGAGCTCGGGGCGCGCACGGTGGCGTTCCCGGCGATCTCGACCGGCGTCTACCGCTACCCGCTCGATGTGGCCGCGTACGTCTCGCTCTGGACCCTCGCCCGGACCGCGACCTCTGTCGACGAGGTGTGTCTGGTGCTCTTCGACCAGAAGGCGTACGACGCCTTCGACCGCGCCCGGGAGGCGCTCGATCCTTCCGATGCCCAGGTCGAGGCCGAGCTGCGGAAGGTGCCGGAGGAGACCTGGCTGGAGGTCTTCGCCGCCGCCGACGCGCTGACCGCCGAAGACCGCGACTTCGCCTGGGGCGGCGGCCAGAAGACCGAGAGCGGCGCGATCCAGATGCCGTATCCCGCCTACAGCGACCGGGTTCGTCAGCTCTACCGTTCGCTCCGGGGTGCCAACATCGACTGGATGAAGTGGATGCGCGGCAACCCGCTCCTCCGCGACCCCGTTCGCCTTGCCGGTGCGCCGGTTGCCGATGCGGCTCGGCTGGCAACCGTCTATGTTCGGGGGGAGCGGTTCAATGATGGTGTCTTCGGGCGTGCCGTCCAGGACGGTTCAGTCGATGCGATCATCGCGCGGATACGTGTCTGGTATGAGACTGAACGCTGAGGGGCAATGGCCCTCGTCTCGGGAGCGAAGGGAATGTCGTGAGGACTCGCGTTGTCGTCGTCGGTGTTGTGATCGTGCTGCTCGCGGTTGGCGGCGGCGTCTGGAAGTGGCGCAGCGGATTGACGCCGCACTATGAGAAGGCCGCCGTGTGCGGCGTCCCGTCGGCCCTCGTCGAGGATCTGTTGGGCACGGACCGCTTCGTGGAGCGCTACGGGTTCGGGCAACGCTGCTCGGCGTTGGTCGGTGGGGCCAGGGCGGAGGACGGGGAGATCGAGTTCATGGTGCTCACCGACGACGCGACGAGCTGGCCGAAGCGGCTCCGGAACGTGGAGTCGAGTCCGCACCGGATCAGCTTCAACGGTGGCCTTGGCGGATATGGACGTGTCGACGGGAGCTTCGACGGCACCTGGGTGTGCTCCCGCTACTGGCCGGGTCTACGAGCCATCTCCGTGTGGACATCCGCCGAGGTCGATGGGTCGGCGAAGACGTTCGAGAAGGTGTTCAGATCAGCGATCGAGTATGCCGCCGGCTGCGAAGCCGACCCACTGGATGCGCCGTTCGAGACGCACGTGGATCCGACCGCCTGCGGCATGAGCACCGGGCGCGTCGCATCGGTGCTCGGGACGAGGCTCTTCCGAGACGGCGAGCCCGAGCCACTGCCTCTCAATGATCGGGAGAGGTGGTCGTGTTCCGTCGTCACCGACAGCGTCGACGGCGACGTCGGCAGCCTCGTCGCTGCGGCATCGGTCGAGCATCACGACTGGGAGGACGAGCATCGGCGGATCAGCGCGGTCGAGGACTCGTTCGCACTCGCTGGTGGGCAGGCGTACATCGGTGGTGGTGGTCCTGCGGCGCGCGCGTTCTGGGCATGTGACCTGGGGCCGGATGTCGAGAACGGTGGCATGGTCGTGACCATCGGCGCCTCGGGGGTCCTGGAGCGGCCGGTGTCTGATGACGATCTTCGGGCAATGGTGGCTGAGATTGCGGGTGCCGTTGGTTGTGGGGTGTCCTGACGCTTGCGTTGCGCGGTGGTCGAACTGGTCGAGACCTCCTGCCCCGCTGGTCGAGCCGCCGGAGCCGCTAGGCGGTGGCGTGTCGAGATCAACACGGTTCCCTGCCGGAAACCTTTCACCCGAAGGCCGGGGTGGGCCGCCGACCCGACTTCGAGAGTGTTCTCGAGATGCTCCGGAGTCAAGGACGCCCTTCGGGCGCCGGCTTCGCCGGCCGCTTCGCGGTCCGTGACACCGGACCATCTCGAGAAAAAACATGGCTGGTTATCGGGGCGGCGGCCCGGGTGTGGCGCGGAGGGGATCTTGCTTCGGAACGGTGACGCACGTGGGGTGAGAGGGGTGGCCCTTCGGGCCACTTACCATCCACAGGTACGGCGCCGTTCTGTCATGTCGCGGGACATCGGTGACAGGACAGGTACGGCGCCGTTCGCTCACCGCAAAAAGTGCATTTGACCTGCACAAATAGGTATCCAAGGAGGCGCGGAAAAGGTAGAATCGGAGGCATTACGGCACGCCTTTCGAAGGAGGTGACGGCGATGAGCATCGACCACTGGGGAACCAACCCCACTGACCTTCTCGAATCTTCTCTTGCTGCCATCGAAACCTCCCTCGAACAGCTCCTCGCGATGGACCCGACCTACTGGCGCACCAGCCAGAAGAAGGACTACCTCGCGAAAGCGGAGAAACTCCAAGCCCTGCAGGCTGCGTTGACGCTGCGAGTGCTCGCTGTCTCAGGGGATATCGCCGCCGAGACCGGCGACAAGGACGCCTCCGGGTGGATGCGTGCCGAGCTGCTGGTCGACAAAGGTGCCGCGCGGACGCAGATCAAGTTCGCCCATGCGGTGGCGAAGTACGAGCTGGTCTCTGCCGGCCTGGCTGCTGGTGTCCTCTCCGAGGCGAAGGCCCGGGTGATCACCAAAGCCCTCGACAAGGTCGATGCCGACCCGGTCGCCACCGGCGAGGACCTGGTCCTGGCCGAGAAGCTGCTGGTCGACTACGCGGCCCAGATGACGGCCAAGGAACTGCGGATCATCGGTAAGCGGATCCTGATCGAGGTCGACCCCGCCCGGTTCGAGGAAGCCGAAGCCAAAGCCCTCCTCGCCGAGGAAGAACGCGCCCAGCAGAAGACCGCACTCCGGGTGTGGGACAACCACGACGGCACCATCGGGTTCGACGGGGTCCTCCCGACCTCCATCGGGATGCGGTTCAAGAAGCAGGTCGAAGCCTGGGCCCAACCCCGCAAGCAGCAGCTCGTCGAGAAGGGTGCCCCGTTGCCGCCGTGGGAGCGGATGCTGGGCCAGGGCTTCGCTCGCCTGATCGAGACCATCGACCCGACCGTGCTGCCCAGGCACGGTGGCGACACCACCGTGATCAACGTCGTGATCAGCCTCGAGGATCTCCGCAAGGAGCTCGGCACCGCCACGTTGGGGTTCGACGAGACGAACGGCACCACCATCACCGCCGCAGAGGTTCGGCGGATGGCCTGCAACGCCACCATCATCCCCTGGGTCCTCGGCGGTGACAGCGAGGTCCTCGATATGGGCCGGGCGAGTAGGTTCTTCGTGCCGACCCAGCGCAAAGCGCTGCGGTTGCAGCAGAAGTGCTGCCAAGCCGAAGGATGCGACATGCTACCGGAATGGTGCGACGCCCATCATCTAGATCCATGGGCCGCCGGCGGAAGAACAGACCTGAAAGACGGGGTCCTGCTCTGCCCGCACCATCACCGCCTGGCGCACAACGCTGCCTACGTTCACGAGCGACTACCCGACGGCACCGTCCGGTTCACTCGACGATCCTGAGCCGAAATGAGTCCCACCGAGACGGAGGGCATCTTCGATCTCGCTGAATTTCGCGGGAGACAGCGTGCCTGCGCGCTCGATCAGGTCTTCCCGAGACAGGGTGGTCAGCCATGTGCACGGGGTGAGGCCGTGGCGCCGGATCGCGACCCGTAGGACGCCTTCAAAGGGCAGTCCTTCCGTGGCGCCTACTGCCACTTCGACGCCCGCGGGGGCGACGACCTGCATCACCTGGATTCCGGAGGGGTCGTCCTCCGACAGCAGCACGACCAGCCGGCGCTCGTCGAACTCCACCCACCAGACTTCGCCACGCTGCACATGTCCTCCTGACACAGGTCGGCAGGCCGGTCACAGCGTAGGCCCTGATCGCAACAGGCAACGGCGGCTCGTGAACGCGGCGTCTGATTTCTGCCGGAACCCGGCGGCGGAGCGTCCTAGTTTCGAGGCATGAGTACGCATGTCGACATCGATCCGGCCATCCTCTACTTCGGCACACCCGTGGTTCTGCTCTCCACCCTCAACGAGGACGGCACCACCAACCTGATGCCGATGTCGTCGGTCTTCTGGCTGGGACGTACGGCGGTCCTCGGGGTCGGCGCTTCGTCGCAGACGGCGCTCAACGTCAGGGATCGGCCCGAGATCGCCCTTAACCTTCCCAGCGTCGACCTGGTCAGCGAGCTCGACCGGCTCGCGCTGACCACGGGCAACGCGGCGATGTCGGCGGCGAAGGCCGAGCGCGGGTATGTGCACGTGTCCGACAAGTATGCACATGCCGGGCTGACCGCGTACGGCTCCGACACGGTGCTGCCGACGTCGGTCGCGGAGTGTCCCGTGCATCTCGAGGGTACGGTCACAGCGCTTCACCATCTCGGCGCGCCGAAGCTGCTTGCCGTCGAGGTCGGCGTGACAGCGGTCCGGGTGGCCCCTGAGCTGCGGCTGGCCGGCCACCCCAACCGGATCGACCCTGATCGATGGCGGCCGCTGGTGATGAGTTTCCAACACTTCTACGGACTCGGGGATCGCGTCCATCCGTCACGGCTGGCGAGCATCGACGAGGAGCTCTACCGGTGACCGGAGCCGGATCGATACATCCCAGCACCGGATTGTGGTCCGGGCCGACATAGACCTGTGGCGGGCGTCACATCTACGGTCGGTCTGCCTGCCGGGAGGCGGCGGGCTGGTCTCGCTCAGGAGGATCGGTCATGGGTCTCGGGTTTCGGATCTCGTCCAGGTTCCGGCAGCAACGAATCGGCGCCACGCTCGCGGGCCTCGGCCTGGTGGTGGCAGGGGGAGCGGCCGTCGCGGTCGCACCGGCCGAGACCTCCACGGCCGCGGCGGGCACGTGGTCGGCGAGGACGGCAGGCGGGATGACGACCCAGCTGTACGTCCCCAGCACCGCTCCAACGCTCGGCACGGGGCGCGCGCTCATGGTCAATCTGCACGGCTGCGTCCAGACCTCGGCCACCCTGCGCGACGGCGGCAACTGGGCCGCGACCGCGGACGCGCGTGGGATGGTCGTGGCGATCCCCGCGGCACCGAACGGCGGCGTACTCCTCGGTTGCTGGGACTACTACGACAGCAACCACTCCCGGACCTCGCCGGGGCGGCACGACGACAACCTCCTCCAGCTGGTGAACGACCTGCTCGCCGATCCGGCCCTGGACATCGACCCCGACCAGGTCTATCTGTCCGGGCTTTCCTCGGGCGGTGGCGAGACGATGGTGATGGGCTGCCTGGCACCCGACGTGTTCGCCGGGATCGGGATCAACGCCGGCCCTTCGGTCGGGACGACCTCTGGGCAGATCGGGTCCGTGGCGGTGACCCAGTCACAGGTCACCAACACCTGCCGTACGTTCGCCGGCTCCGCCTCATCGGAGTTCGGCAGCCAGCTCACCTCGGTGATCTACGGCTCCAACGACACCACCGTCGCGCCCGGCTACAACACTCTGAACGCGCAGGTCATGGCAGGGATCTACGGTGCCGGGTCGCGGTCGTCCTTCTCGCTGTCCGGCCTGGCCGGCAACAACACCGCCGGCTCCGGCACGCTGTGGTCGGACGGCAGCGGCCCGCGCGTGTCTCTGATCCAGAACACCGGGATGGGACACAACTGGCCGGCCGGCGGCGGCCCCGGTGGCTCGTACGTCACGACGAACTCGATCGACTACCCGGCGTACGTCACGGGCTTCTTCTTCGACAACAACCGCCGGGTCGAGCGGGGCACCGAGCCCACCGATCCGCCGACGGAGGATCCCACCGACCCGCCGACCGAGCCGGGCCTCTACTGCGGCTCGGCGACCAACGCCCAGCATGAGGCCGCCGGGCGCGCCCACTCCTACGGCACCAACCCGTACAACCCGTTCTACGCGAACGTCTCGGAGGACTACCTGGGGCAGGGCGACGCCACCGTGACGACCCTCCAGGAGTCGGCGGGCGGCCGCTTCGACGTGGTCACGACATGCTGACGTAGCCTTCGACCCCTCGACGAGGAGCTCCACCGCTGGCCGGATCCACGGCTCCGGCGACACCGCCATCACCTCCCGCAGATCACACCTTTGGGTGCGATTCTCCGCGCTTGACGTCGGATCCCGCCGCTCGTTTCATGCCGTCTGAACTGCGGATATGTTCGCTCTCCAACGACCCGTCGGTCGGATGAGGGTAAAGATGTGGTTGGGTGGTAGCGGACTTTCGAACGTGAGACGAAATGGTCGTGGAGGTGTTTCGAGGACGTGTGGGACTTCATCGCGGAACGACATAGACAGATCCTTTACGACGGTTTTCAACACGTCTACCTGGTGGTGCTCGCCGTCGTCGCGGCCACTTTCATCGCGGTCCTTCTCGCGATGCTGGTCACCAAGGTCCCGCGCCTGGGCGGTGTCACCAACATGCTCAGCGCCATCGGTCTGACCATCCCCGGCTTCGCGTTGGTCGGGCTGCTGATGCCGGCCACGGGCATCGGTAGCACCACAGCCTTCATCTGCGTGTGCTTCTACGCCGTGCTGCCGATCCTGCGCAACGCGGTGGTCGGCCTCCAGGGGGTCGAGTCGGTGCTGCTCGAATCGGCCCGCGGCATGGGCATGGGGGAGGCCGCGGTCATGGCCCGCGTACGCCTCCCGCTCGCCTGGCCGGTGATCCTCG
This sequence comes from Nocardioides sp. NPDC006273, assembly GCF_040613495.1. Lineage (NCBI taxonomy): Bacteria > Bacillati > Actinomycetota > Actinomycetes > Propionibacteriales > Nocardioidaceae > Nocardioides > Nocardioides sp. NPDC006273. The sequence goes on from NZ_JBEXSD010000030.1 coordinate 26,986, forward strand.
CCGGCATCCGCGTCTCGCTGCAGATGTCGATGGGCATCGCGGCGATCGCGGCGTACGTTCTCGGCCCCGGACTGGGGAGCTACATCTTCACCGGCCTTGCCCAGATCGGCGGCAAGAACGCCCTCAACTACGCGCTGGTCGGGACGCTCGGCGTCGTCCTGCTGGCGCTGATCCTCGACCTGCTGCTCGTGCTCGTCGGGCGCGTGACAATTCCGAAGGGAATCCGAGTCTGATGACCACCACACCCAACCACCCGGCCAGCGACGTCAGCGGCATCGAGATCGAGCTCGACGGGGTGACGAAGCGGTATCCAGGCCAGAAGGCGGCCGCCGTCGACTCGCTGAGCCTGACCGTGCCGGCCGGCGAGATGGTCATGTTCGTCGGGCCGTCGGGATGCGGCAAGACGACCTCGCTGAAGATGATCAACCGGCTGATCAAGCCCACCTCCGGCACCATCAGGCTCGGTGGCGAGGACATCTCGGGCCGCGGCTCCGACGAGCTGCGCCGCCACATCGGCTACGTCATCCAGGGCGGCTCGCTCTTCCCGCACATGACCGTCGCGACCAACATCGCGATCGTGCCCAGGCTGCTGGGCTGGAGCAAGTCCCGGATCGCCGAGCGCGTCGACGAGCTGCTCGACCTGGTCGGCCTCGAGCCCGACCGCTATCGCGATCGCTACCCGCGTGAGCTCTCCGGGGGCCAGCAGCAGCGGGTCGGTGTGGCGCGCGGGCTCGCCGCCGATCCGCCGGTGATCCTGATGGACGAGCCGTTCGGCGCGGTCGACCCGATCACCAGGCAACGGCTCCAGGACGAGCTGCTCGGCATCCAGCGCGAGCTGCACAAGACGATCGTCATGGTCACCCACGACATCGACGAGGCGATCAAGCTCGGCGACCGTGTGCTGATCCTCCAGGAGGGCGGGCACATCGCCCAGTACGACACCCCCGAGAGGATCCTCGCCGCCCCCGCCAACGACTTCGTCGACGACTTCGTGGGCTCCGGATCAGCGCTCAAGCAGCTCACCCTCTCGCGCGTCAGCGACATCGACCTGCAGCAGACGACCACTGCCACGGTCGGCGACTCCAGCGCCGACGCGATCGCCCGCGCCAAGGCAGCGGGTGACGACAGCGTGGTGATCCTCGACTCGCGTCGGCGCCCGGTGGCCTGGCGGTTCCAGCGTGAGCTCGCCCGTCACGACACCATCGTGGACGGCGACCGGGAGAAGCTGGTGACCCTCGACCAGCGCTCGACCCTCAACGACGCCCTCGACGTCATGCTCGCCTCGAGCTGCGGCGGCGGGATCGTCTGCGACAGCCGCGACCAATACCTCGGCGTGGTCTTCTTCGAGAGCGTCACCGACCACATGCGTACGGTCGAGAGAGCGGTCGCCCGCGAAGTGGCTGCCGAGGAAGCGACAGCTGAGGAAGCGACGGCCGATACCGGGCAGGTCGGGTCATGACCACGTTGGACCCGACCGTCGCCACCCCCGAGAAGTCCGTACGCCGCACCCGGCTGCGACCTGCCGGCGGCGAGAGCGCCGCGATGCTGATGGTGCTGCCGATCATGGTCGCCGTCCTCTTCATCGGTTACGTGATCTGGCGCCAGACGGCGGACCTGGACTCGATCGAGGAGTCCACGCTGGCCTGGGGCGCGATCTGGGAGCAGCTGCGCGACCACATTGCGATCACCCTGGTCTCCTCGGCGATCGTGGTCGTCATCGCGGTTCCGCTGGGCATCCTGCTGACCCGCGGCCGGGCCAGGGCGATCGCCCCGGCCGTCGTCGCCTTCGCCAACGCCGGGCAGGCGGCACCCGCGATCGGGCTGATCGTGCTGCTGGCGATCTGGCTGGGCTTCGGCTTCTGGACCGGCGTGCTCGGGCTGGTCGTCTACGGGCTGCTGCCGGTGCTGCGCAACACCATCACCGGGCTGCAGGGCGTGGACCCGACCCTGGTGGAGGCGGGCCGGGGCATCGGGATGTCCGCACCCCAGGTCCTCTTGCGCGTCGAGCTCCCGCTCGCGCTGCCGGTGATCATGGCCGGCATCCGCACCGCGCTGGTGCTCGTCGTCGGGACCGCGGCACTGGTGACCTTCATCGGCGCCGGCGGCCTCGGTGGCGCGCTGACCTCGGGGATCAACCTCTTCCGGTTCCCGGTCATGGTCTCCGCTGCCCTGTTGATCGCACTGCTCGCGCTCCTGATCGAGTGGGTGGGTCGCGTGCTCGAGACCGTCCTCCGACCGAAGGGGATCTGATGAGACTCAAGCGACTCACCCTGGCGATCACCGCCGCAGTCGTCTCGATCACGCTGTCCGGGTGCAGCATCGGACTCGGCACCGCGGGCGGCCTCACGAAGTCCGGCCCGCTGGCCGGCCCCGTGGAAGGGATCGAGCTCGATGGTGCCAGCTTCTCGGTCGGCTCGAAGAACTTCACCGAGCAGATCCTGCTCGGCAAGATGGCGGTGATCCTGCTCAAGTCGGCCGGCGCCGAGGTCAAGGATCTCACCAACATCCCTGGCAGCGCGGCCGCTCGCGAGGCGCAGCTGGCCGGACAGGTGGAGCTCAGCTGGGAATACACGGGCACCGCTTGGCTGACCTACCTCAACAACGCCGACCCGATCCCGGACGAGCGCAAGCAGTACATCGCCACCCGCGACGCCGATCTGCGTGAGAACAACCTGGTCTGGCTGCCGCCGACGCCGATGAACGACACCTACACGATGGCGATCAGCTCGGAGAGCGCGAAGAAGTACGGCATCACGAAGCTCTCGGAGATGAGCAAGGTGCCCCCCGCCGAGCGCACGTTCTGTGTCGAGGCGGAGTTCACCAACCGCCCCGACGGGCTCAAGGGCATGCTCGAGACCTACGGCCTGCCGCTGGGCAGCCCCGAGGGGATTCCGAGGAGCAACCTGCGTACGCTGCAGACCGGCGCGATCTACGACGCGACCGCCAGGGGGCGGTGCACCTTCGGCGAGGTCTTCACCACCGACGGCCGGATCGAGGCGCTGGACCTGACGGCGCTCGAGGACGACCGCAGCTTCTTCCCGAAGTACAACGCCTCCATGGTCGTACGAGGCGAGGTGCTCGAGAAGCCCCCCGAGATCGCGGATCTGTTCGAGCCGCTGTCCGCGGCGCTTACCAACGAGGTGATCTCGGGGCTCAACGCGGAGGTCGACGTGGAGGGACGTGACCCCGCCGAGGTCGCCTGGGACTACCTGCGCGAAGAGGGGTTCGTCGGCTGAACGCCTCAGCCTGCTGAGGCGTCAGCCTTGATCTCCTCGAACTGCGCGCCCATCCGGGCGGCGAGAGCCTCGGCGGCACGCAGCGGGCGGACCATCACCTTGAAGTCGACGATCCGGCCGTCCTCGTCGTAGGTGAGGAAGTCGCAACCGTTGAGCTCGAGGCCGTCGACCTTGGCGGTGAACTCGTAGGCGTGGTGAGCGCCGTCGTGGATCTCGCGGACGTAGGTGAAGTCCTCGAACACCCTCACGACGGCGCGCAGGATCGCGGCGGTGATCGCCCGGCCGGGATAGGGCTTGAACGCGACCGGGCTGGTGAACACGACGTCCTCGGCGAGCATCGCCTCCACGGCGTCCATGTCCTTGGCCTCGATCGCCTCACGGAAGGTGGTCATCTGGGTTCCTCCTGGATCGACTGCTTTCGGGGAGAGCCTAGGACGTACCCGACGGCGATCCCCACCGCCGCGGGCGCGAGCACCAGCCCCGCCACGAAGGGCGAGAGGTTCGCCAGGTCGCTCCACAGGACATCGAAGTCGAGGCCCTCCACCGACCAGATACGGATCGGAAATACGAGACCGGTCACGATGGCCACCACCGTCCAGCGTACGAACACCGGCGGGAGGGTCTCCGAGTGGTGGCCGTCCCACAGCCCCCAGAGCGCCGATACGACGAGCAGGAGCCCGAAGTAGAGCAGGCCGGCGCCGATGTTGGCATCCTCGCTCGGGAAGAGGTTGAGCACGATCGAGTAGAGGAGGCTGCCGCCGACGATCGCGGCGAGGCGTACGAGGAGCTTCATGTCTTCAGCCTGCCGGATCGGGGGCCCGGGACACATGAGCGCGGGTACTCAGGTCGGCGGGGTTCGCTAGGTTCGAGGCGTGAACAGCTCAGCGGGACGGCGTGCTCTGGTGGTCGGTGCGGGGATCGGCGGGCTCACGGCGGCGCTCGCGCTGTCGCGGGTCGGGTGGCAGGTGACCGTGCTGGAGCGTGCGCCGGAGCTGGGCGAGGTCGGTGCCGGCCTCTCGATCTGGCCACGGGCGTGGCGGATCCTCGCCGACCTCGGGGTCGCGGACCGCCTCGCGGACGGGACCCGGCCGGCGATCCAGGCCGGGCTGCGGCGACCCGACGGGCGCTGGCTGGCGAAGGTGAGCCCCGACGCCGTCGAGCGGACCCCGGTCATGGTGCACCGGGCCAAGCTGCACGAGGCACTGGTGGGTGCGCTGGCAGAGCGCGACGGGGTCGAGGTACGCACCGGGGTGACCGTCACCGGCCTGGACGATCTCGATGAGGCCGGCCCCCACGGCCCGGCCGACCTGGTGGTCGCCGCCGACGGGATCCGCAGCACGCTCAGGAACGAGCTGCACGGACGTGAAGACGTACGTCATGCCGGCTACACCGCCTACCGCGGGGTCACCGCGGAGCCGGTCCCGGGCGCAGCCTCGAGCACGGGTGGGGAGACCTGGGGGACCGGGATCCGTGTCGGCTATGCCCCGCTGGTGGACGGTCGGATCTACTGGTTCGCGACCGCCAACCGGCCGGCGGGGGAGAGCGGCGGAGACCATCACGCCGAGGTCACCGCGCTGGTCGGCGACTGGCACGATCCGATCCCGCAGCTGTTGGCGGCGACGCCGCCGAGCGCCGTCCTCCGCGGCGACATCTGTGACCTGCGGCTGCCGCTGAAACGGTTCGACCACGGTCGAGTCGTGCTCCTGGGGGATGCCGCGCACGCGACGACCCCCAACCTCGGCCAAGGTGCGTGCGCGGCGATCGAGGACGCGGCCGTGCTGGCCGCCCAGGTCGCCGGTCATGCCCGGGTCGAGAGCGCGGTGGTCGCCTACGACCGCACCCGGCGGCCGGCGACCCAGCGCCTGGTGATGGCCTCGCGGATGGTCGGCGCGCTCGGCCAGGTCGACAACGGGCCGATGGTCGCGGTCCGCGACACCGGCCTCGCCGGGCTCGGTGCGATCGCCGGGCTGCTGAGCCGGTAGGTCCGCGTCAGGAACACCTGCGGCCGGCGTCGTGCTGCTTCCTGTGCCGAGCCCGTCTACCCCACCCCGAACATGGTCAGGCACGGCTCCAGGTCGCTGACCTCGATGCCGGTGCGGTCGTTGCGCTCCCATCGTTCCCGGTCGAGCCGGAGCCGGTGGGAGACGAGCACCTCGCCGTCGCGCACGTCGCGGGAGATCCCGTCGGGCTGGTAGCCGAGCCTGGTGGAGACCCCCACGGAGGCGGCGTTGTCCGGGAACGCCTCGGAGGTGGCGTAGGCGGCCCCGAGGTGGTCGAAGGCCAGGGTGAGGGCACCGAGGCGGGCTTCCGTGCCGAAGCCCCGGCGGTGGTGAGGCAGTCCGAGCCAGGAGGTGGTGCTCACCTCGCATCGGTCGGCGAACTCGGTCGCCGAGACCCAGACGACGCCGAGCGGCTCGCCGTCACTGAAGACCGTCAGTCCCAGGCTCCAGTCCTCCGGCGCCCACTCGCCCCGGCTCGCCCAGGCGCCGCGCAGCACGTGGCGCGCCCGCTCCAGAGGTGGCCGTTCGGCCCACGGGGTCAGGAACGGCCGATCTGTCGGCTCGTGCACCCCGTCCGCGGCGACCTGGGCCAGGCGCGCGAGCTCGTCGTCGTTCGGCAGCCGCAGCTCCAGTCGCGGGGTCCGGATCACCAGGCCGAAGAGCGGCCACACCTCGGTCAGGGTCATCGGCCCATCATCTAGATGGGCCGAGGCCGCGGGCAACTGGTTATCACCGCTCGGCGCGTCTCGGGTCGCTCACGTAGTCGAGGAGGTCGGCGGCGGCCGAGGTGTAGCGGTCGACCTCTTCACCGCTGTCGCAGGTGCACAGCACGATGGTCACCTCGCCGGCGCGGGGCCAGATCGGCTCCCAGGTCGCGCCGGCCTCCTGCCAGCGAAGGAGTCGCTCGAGGTCGTCGCTCATCTCGTGGTTCGCGCTCCTGTTGATCCTCGACAATCCGACCGGCTACTACTGTAGGCAAACGTTCGACGACTGTCAGCAAGGACAGTCGAACGCCTGACCTTGGAGGCTGATGCGCGATGAGCGGAAACCCGAACGAGGCAAGGGTCGTGGCCGAGGTGCCGAAGGGGCTCCTGGTCGCCGGTCAGTGGGCAGATGCGAGCGACGGTGGCACCTTCGACGTCTTCGACCCCTCGACAGGAGAGGCGCTGTGCGCCGTCGCCGACGCGACCCCCGAGGACGGCCGGCGTGCGCTCGAGGCCGCGGCAGCCGCCCAGAAGGAGTTCGCCGCGACGGCGCCGCGAGCCCGGGCGGACATGCTCATGTCCGCCTTCGATCTGCTGCACGAGCGGATCGAGGACCTCGCGCTGCTGATGACGCTGGAGATGGGCAAGCCGCTGGCCGAGTCGAAGGGCGAGATCGCGTACGCCGCTGAGTTCTTCCGCCACTTCGCCGAGGAGGCGGTGCGGATCGACGGCGGCTACCAGACCGCCCCCGCCGGTGGTTCCCGATTCCTGATCACGAAGCAGCCGGTCGGTCCCGCGCTGCTGATCACGCCGTGGAACTTCCCGATGGCGATGGGGACCCGCAAGCTCGGACCGGCGATCGCGGCCGGTTGCACGAGCATCACCAAGCCCGCCCAGCAGACGCCGCTCTCGATGCTGGCGCTGGGCGAGGTCCTGCGCGAGGCCGGCGTGCCCGATGGGGTCGTCAACATTCTGCCGACCACCCGGCCTGGCGAGATCACCGAGCCGCTGCTGACCTCCGGAGTGATCCGCAAGCTCTCCTTCACCGGCTCCACCGGCGTCGGTCGGACGCTGCTCGCCCAGAGCGCCGAGCAGGTGCTGCGTACGTCCATGGAGCTCGGCGGCAACGCCGGATTCGTCGTCTTCGAGGACGCTGACATCGACGAGGCGGTCGCGGGTGCGATGGCGGCGAAGATGCGCAACACGGGCGAGGCGTGCACGGCCGCCAACCGGATCTTCGTGCAGCGCTCGGTCATCGACGAGTTCGGGGAGCGGCTCGCCAAGGCGATGTCGGAGCTGCCCGTCGGTCGCGGGGTCGAGGACGGCGTACGCGTCGGGCCTCTCATCGACGAGAAGGCCCGGGAGAAGGTGCAGAGCCTCGTGGACGACGCGGTGGCCGGCGGCGCGCGGGTGCTGACCGGCGGCACGGCTCCCGACGGGCCGGGCTACTTCTACCCGCCGACCGTGCTCACCGGCGTACCCGTCACCGCGCGGATGGCCAGCGAGGAGATCTTCGGCCCGGTCGCGCCGTTGACGTCGTTCGACACCGAGGACGAGGTGGTCGCGGCCGTCAACGACACCGAGTTCGGCCTGGTGAACTACGTCTTCACCAACGACCTGCGCCGTGGGCTGCGGGTCGCCGAGGCGCTCGAGTCCGGCATGGTCGGGCTCAACCAGGGCGTCGTCTCCAACCCGGCCGCGCCCTTCGGCGGCGTGAAGGCCTCGGGTCTGGGGCGAGAGGGCGGGCGCGCCGGGATCGAGGAGTACCTCGAGACCAAGTACGTCGGGATCGCGATGTGACGCGAGGCTAGCCGTAGCGCTGGCGGGCGGGCCGAGCACGTGTGAGGTGCCCGGCCCGCCCGTCGGTGTCCCCGGTCAGACGGTCCTGTCCAGCTCAGCGAGCTCCGCCTCGGACTCCGGCGTCCCCGGGATCTCGGTGCCCCGGATCGACTTGCCCGCAGTCTCGACCACGAAGAAGAGCGTGATCAGGCCGATCACGGATCCCGCGATCATGTAGTAGGCCGGCATCAGTACGTCGCCGGTGGCGCCGATCAGAGCGTTGTTGACGTACAACGCCGTGCCACCGAAGGCAGCGGTGGAGATGTTGTAGCCGATCGCCATGCCGCCGTAGCGCACCTGCGAGGGGAACATCGCCGGGAAGGTGGCGGAGATGGTCGCCAGCTGGGCGACGTAGACGATGCCCAGCACGGTGAACCCGATGACTGCCGGCCAGAAGCCCTGACCGATCAGCAGGAACATCGGGACCGAGAGCACGATCAGTCCGATGAAGGAGCCGCCCCACATCGGCTTGCGGCCCACCTTGTCCGAGAGCGCACCGGCGATCGGCAGGAAGAGCAGCATCGCGACCTGTCCGAAGATGACGAGGAGGTCGGCGTCGGTGCTGTTGAAGCCGGCCTCCTCCTGCAGGTAGGTCGCCATGTAGGCGAGCAGCGTGTAGTTGGCGATGTTGAGCGCGGCGACCAGGCCGATCAGGGTGAGGATGGGCTTCCAGAAAAGCGCGAAGAGATCCTTCAGTGCGGCTCCGGCGCCGCCCTCGACGGCGTCCTGCGTCTCGAGCTCCTGGAAGACCGGCGTCTCCTCGAGCTTGGTCCGGATGTAGAGACCGACGAGGCCGATCGGACCACCGATCAGGAACGGGATGCGCCAGCCCCACTCGGTCATGGCGTCCTGGCCGATGATCGACTCGGTGGCGAAGACGACGGCGATGGCGGCGGTGAACCCGACGATCGTGCCGAACTCCAGGAAGCTGCCGTAGAACCCGCGCTTCTTGTCGGGGGCGACCTCGGCCATGTAGGTCGCTGCGCCGCCGTACTCGCCGCCGGTCGAGAATCCCTGGATCACCCGGAGCAGCACGAGCAGGACGATGGCCCAGATGCCGATCGAGTCGTACGTCGGGAGCAGACCGACACAGAACGTGGCAGCCGCCATCAGGACGATGGTCATCGCCAGGACGCGCTGGCGCCCGATGCGGTCGCCGAGCGGGCCCCAGAAGATGCCGCCGAGCGGACGCAGGATGAACGAGATCGCGAAGGTCAGAGCCGTGCCGGCGAAGCCTTGCTCGGGGAAGAAGTTGGCGGTGATCTCGGTCGCCACATAGGCGAAGGCGCCGTAGTCGAACCACTCTGTCGCATTGCCGACCGCGGAACCGGTTATCGCTCTGCGGAGCTTTGATCTATCGGGTTTTGCCTCGTCGGAGGGGATGGTTGAGGTTCCTGACATTTCTTCTCACCTATCGGTGTGATTGATGGCTGGGGACCGCGTTTGACCCAAAGTGTCGACCGTAGGGTTGTCAACAATGTGCGCCACGTCAGCGCTGTCTCTGCGCTCTGGTGAGGGAGCGCTGAAGGTGGCACAGGGTGTGACGGATGGTTTAAGTAAAGCCAGCACGCTACCCGAAGAGGGCTCTGAGCCCGGGTAGGGGTAGGGGCACCCCGGCGAGTCGCACGGCTCGTCAGGATTGTTGACGATCTGCAACCAGCCCTCCTACCGTGGTCCCGAACCATTGCCGAGACAGCGAGCGTGACGGAGAATTCCTTGGAGACGTCCCGGCGCCCCGCGATCGCGATCCTCTGTCCACCCGACGGCGTCAGGCCCCGCGGGATGGAGCTGCTCGAGGACGACGCCGAGCTCACCTACACCGATGCCGCGGGTCTGGCCGACGCGCTCGAGGGAGCCGACGCGCTGCTGCTGTGGGACTACTTCTCCGATGCGGTCCGCGACGCCTGGCCGAGCGGCGGCTCGCTGCGTTGGGTACACGTCGCCGCGGCCGGGGTCGACAAGCTGCTCTTCCCGGAGCTGGTCGACTCCGAGGTGGTCGTCACCAACGCCCGCGGCATCTTCGACCGGGCGATGGCGGAGTTCGTGCTCGGCTCGATCCTGGCCGTGGCCAAGGGCATCCACGTCAGCCACGACCTGCAGGCGGCCCGCCGGTGGCATCGCCGCGAGACCAGGCTGATCAGCGCCCAGACCGCGCTCGTGGTCGGCGTCGGCTCGATCGGTCGCGAGACGGCTCGGTTGCTGCGTGCGGTCGGGATGGACGTACGCGGTGCCGGCCGCACCGCCCGCGGCGGTGACCCCGACTTCGGCGAGATCGTCGCGAGCGCCGACCTGGTCTCGCACGTGGGTTGGGCGGACCACGTGGTCCTCGCCGCGCCGTTGACTCCGGAGACCCGCGGTCTGATCAGCAAGGACGTGCTCGCGGCGATGAAGCCAGGAAGTCATCTGGTCAACGTCGGGCGCGGGGCGATCGTCGATGAGAGAGCGCTCGTCGCCGCGCTCGGCGACGGTCCGCTCGCGGCCGCCTCGCTCGACGTCTTCGAGGTCGAGCCGCTCCCCGCCGAGAGTCCGCTGTGGACGATGCCGGGGGTCGCGGTCTCGGCGCACATGTCCGGTGACTACACGGGCTGGCGGGAGGCCCTGGCGGACCAGTTCGTCGACAGTGCCCAGCGTTGGCTGAGCGGTCGACCGTTGCCGAACGTCGTCGACAAGCAGCGCGGCTTCGTCGTCGCGTAGTGGACAGGCGGGCGTCCCGGCAGCGTCCGGAAGGCGACTGACGGAGGACGGGAAACCGTACGGACCGGGTATCGGTCGGATGTCCGTGTTCACCGTCGATAGGGTTTGGTCATGTCCTGGTCCGAGCGCAACACCCATCACTGGGACGACTGGTCGCTCGCCGAGCTCATCGAGGCCAAGCGGGGGCAGCGGGTCAGCCTCGTGGTCCCAGCGCGCAACGAGGCCGCGACCGTGGGCGACCTGGTCAGCAAGCTGCGCACCAGTCTGATGGAGACCGCCGACCTGGTCGATGAGCTCGTCGTCATCGACTCCGACTCCTCCGACGACACCGCGCGGATCGCCTCGGACGCCGGTGCAGCCGTCTACGCCTCGGCCGCGATCCGGCCCGATCTCGGCTCCTACCCCGGCAAGGGCGAGGCGATGTGGAAGTCGCAGTTCGTGACGACCGGTGAGCTCATCGTCTTCATGGACGCCGACCTGACGGAGTGGGACACCCACTTCGTACGAGGTCTCGTGGGTCCTCTTCTCAACAATCCGAGGATCGAGCTGGTCAAGGGCTTCTACCGGCGGCCGGGGGAGCACGGTCTCGACGGCGGTCGAGTCACCGAGCTCGTCGCCCGCCCGCTGCTGGCCCTGCACCGCCGGCCGCTGCGAGACCTGATCCAGCCGCTGGCGGGGGAGTGGTCGATCCGACGCTCGCTGTTCGAGAGGCTGCCTGTCCCTGTCGGCTACGGGGTCGAGCTCGCCGCTCTCGTCGACACGCTGGACACGCGTGGGATGGACGCGATCGCTCAGGTCGACCTCGGCCAACGCGCCCACAGCCACCAGGATCTTTTCGATCTCGGTCTGATGGCGACGCAGATCGTGGGCATGATGTCGCGCCGTCTCGGCACCGGCCCGGCAGGCGATGACGTCGAGATGCGGCAGTACATCCCGATCGACGGCTCCACCAAGGTCATGGAGCGGTCCGTGAGCCTCCTGGAGCGGCCGCCGCTCCGCGATGGGTCGGGCGGTATCCTCTCCTGATGCTGCGCCTCGGACGACACGACTTCGGTGATGGTGAAGCGCTGATGATGGCGATCGTCAACCGCACCCCGGACTCGTTCTTCGACAAGGGAGCGACCTGGGCCGAGGACGCGGCCTTCGATCGCGTACGTCTGGTGGCGTCGCAAGGCGCGGAGATCGTCGACATCGGCGGGATCAAGGCGGCGCCGGGGGCCGAGATCGGCGCCGCGGAGGAGAAGGCCCGGGTGGTCGACTTCGTCGCCCGCGTGCGGGAGGAGTTCCCGGCGCTGGTCATCTCGGTGGACACCTGGCGCGCCGAGGTCGGCGATGCGGTGTGTGCCGCCGGCGCCGACCTGATCAACGACGCCTGGGGCGGCGCGGATCCTGAGCTCGTCGACGTCGCCGCTGCCCATGGCGCCGCGATCGTCTGCACTCACACGGGTGGCGTGACGCCGCGGACCCGGCCCTATCGGATCGAGTACGACGACGTGGTCCGCGACGCGATCGACTCGACGCTCGGCTACGCCCAGCGTGCTCTCGACGCCGGGGTCGCCAAGGAGTCGATCGTGATCGACCCGGCCCACGACTTCGGGAAGAACACCTTCCACTCCCTCGAGATCACCCGCCGGCTCGGGGAGATGGTCGAAACCGGCTGGCCGGTGCTGGTCTCCCTCTCCAACAAGGACTTCGTCGGGGAGACGCTCGACCAACCGGTCGGCGAGCGACTCATCGGCACCTTGGCCGCGACGTCGGTCTGCGCGCTGGCCGGCGCCCGCATCTACCGCGTCCACCAGGTGCCGGAGACCCGGCAGACCGTCGACATGGTCTGGACGATCGCCGGACGTCGGCGTCCGGCGCGAGCGATCAGGGGGCTGCAGTGACACGGGTGGCGCTCGTTCCGGGATGCCTGGCTCTGCTGCCGGAGTACGCCTCGCTCGACGACCCCGTCGAGGAGCTCCGCTCCGCCTGTCTGGCGGCCGTGGCGTGGCTGGGCGAGGACGTACGCGTCGTCGCCGGTGCGCAGGGCGCCCGGGTGGCCACCGCGCTGCTGGCCGAGGTCGGTGCGGCTCCGACGAGCAGCGCGGCGGCTGCGCACCTCATCGTCGGCAACGGTTCGGCCCGTCGCAGCGAGAAGGCTCCCGGTCACCTCGACCCGCGGGCCGCCGGGTTCGATGAGCTGCTCGGCAGGTCGTTGGCGAAGCCCGACGCCGACGCGCTGGGCGCGCTGGATCGCGGGCTGGCCGCTGACCTGTGGGCCGACGTCGATCCGATCGTGGAATCGGCCGACCTCCTGCGTGGGGTCGACACGGTGGCGATCGACTACGACGCCGACCCGTACGGGGTGCGCTACTGGGTCGCTCGCTGGGCTCGACGCGTGTAGTCCACCCACCAGCGGGCCTCGTAGATCTGCCCGCCGGGCGAGCTATCGGCCGAGCAGGTCCGTAAGCCCCGCCGCATAGGCCTTCGGAGTCACGTCGCCGATCACGACCAGCTGCAGGATGTAGCCCGGGAGCAGGCCGGTGAGCACCATCGCGATCTTCTCGGGATCCGCGTCCTTGCGGAACTGCCCCGCTTCGATGGCGGCTTCGGCGTAGCTCCGCCATGCGGCGCGGATGCCGCGCGCCTCGGGGGCCATCAGCGCGAGGAACTCGGGGTCCGAGGCGGCCTCGGCCCAGGTCTGCAGAGCGATCCGAGGCAGATTGATGCCGAGCTCCTCGGATAGGTCCAGGATGTGCTGGGTCGCGGTCTCGATCGCCCGCGCGGGCGGGGGAGGGGCCGCACCCGAGCTGGCCGCGGCGACGAGGCCGTTGATCGCGTCCTTGAGGCCGGTCACCCCGGACGAGGCGATCGCGTGGATGATCTCGTGCTTCCCGCGGAAGTAGGTGTAGACCGAGCCGGCGGACAGGCCGGACTCCTTGACCACGGCGGCCATCGTCGTCTTGTGGAAGCCGTCGCGCTCCACGCAGCGCAACGTCGCCGCGATGATCTGCTGGCGTTTCTCGGTGCGGTGCTCGTCGCTGACCTTGGGCATGTGACGAAGCGTACCTCAAAAGAAAACGAACGCTCGTTCTTGATAAACCCGCAGGGGAGGAGGAGAGTGACCCTCAAAGAAAATGAACATTCGTTTTTAAGGAATCGCCATGTCCAAGTCAGTGAAAGCCGTGATCGGGATCAGCCTCGGCCTCGTCACCCTGCTCACCTTGCTCATCTCCGCGTTCGCCTGGCCCGCCAGCGAGATGGAGCCCAGGTCGCTACCGCTGGTCGTGGCCGGCCCCGAGGCCGCGGTCACCCAGATCGAGACCCAGCTCGCCACCACCGCGGGGGAGGACGCCTTCGAGGTCACCGGGGTCGCCGACCGCGACGCTGCGGTCGAGGCGATCGAGGGCCGGGAGGCGTACGGCGCGATCCTCGTCGGCTCTGAAGGCCAAGAGGTCCTGGTCGCCTCCGCAGCCAGCGCCAACGTCGCGCAACAGCTCACCCAGATGGCCACCGCCATGGGTGCCGAGTCCGGCGCCCAGCCCACGGTCACCGACCTCGTGCCGAGTGCGGAGGACGACCCGCGCGGAATCGTCTTCGGCGCGGCCGCGCTGCCGCTGGTCATCGGCGGCATCATGGCCGGAGCCATCACCTCGCTGGTGCTGACCCGCACCCGAGACCGGGTCGCGGCCGCGTTCCTGATCGCGATCGGTGGCGGTCTGGCGATGACCGGCGTCGTCCAGAGTTGGCTGGGCGCTCTGGAGGGCAGCTACCTGGCCAACGCCGGCGTCGTCGCCCTCGGCATCCTGGCGGTCGCGCTCCCGATCATCGGCCTGCGCCACCTCATCGGCCCGGCCGGTGTCGGCATCGTGGCGCTGCTCATCCTGCTGGTCGGCAACCCGATCTCCGGGATCACCTCCGCGCCGGAGATGGTGCCGTTCGGATGGCTCGGCCAGCTGATGCCGCCGGGAGCGGCCGGGTCGGCGCTGCGCGGCTTCTCCTTCTTCGACGGTGCGGGGACCGCCATGCCGCTGATCGTCCTCGCCTGCTGGGCCGGGACCGGCCTGCTCCTCACCCTGCTCCCGCACCGCGAGAAGCGCAGCACGGAGGTGGAGGCGGCCGAGACAACCACGCGTGACGTGGAAGCCGTCGCACGGTAAAATTGTAGGGATGAGGCATCCACACGAGCCGGTCGGACAGTGGTGGCGCGACCAGGTGGCCGCGCTCCACCGCTGGGGCCGGCTCGTGCTGCGTGACGAGGACGACTCGGTCCACCAGATGCGGGTGACCGTACGCAGGCTGCGCAGCGCTCTGGCGACCTACCGCCCCTTCCTCGATGCGGAGCGGACCGAGCCGCTCCGGGCGGAGCTGAAGTGGCTCGGCGCCCTCCTCGGAGACGTACGCGACGCAGAGGTGCTCCGCAAGCGGCTCCGTCGATGGGCGGCCGAGCACGGTCCGGGGCCGTCCGGCGTCGATGCGCTGCGGGCGGCGCTCGCCGAGCGCCAGATCCAGGGGAGGGCCCGGCTCCTGCCAGAGCTGGACGGTGACCGCTACCGGGCGCTGATCGCAGCCCTCGCCGCCGGTCTGCGCTGGTCAGAGGCGGATCCCGGCAAGAAGGCATTGCGCAAGCGGCTCCGCCGAAACTGGCGACTGATGGCGGCCGCGGCCGACGCCGCCGCGAACACCGACGACGCGGAAGAGCGGCGCCGGCAGTTCCACGAGGTGCGCAAGAGGGCCAAGAGGATCCGCTACGCCGCCGAATCGTCGCGCGAGGTCTTCGGCAAGCATGCCGAGCGCCTCGCGAAGGCAGCCAAGTCGATCCAGTCGACCCTCGGCGACCTCAACGACGCCGCAGTCATGATCCAGACGATCGGGCAGGTTCCAGGTCCCGACGACGCCGTCCGCGATCTCCTCGAGGTCGAGCGGGCCGCCGCTGACACCGCCGAGGCGCGGTTCGCCTCGGTCTGGAAGAAGGCGAACCGCCCGAAGGTCCACGGCTGGCTGAGTCAGCCAACCGGGAAGTCGAAGTAGGTGTCGGGGAAGGGCTCCTCGATCAGCGAGTAGTGCCACCACTCGCTGTCGTAGCGGCTGAAGCCGCACGACTCCATCACCTCGCACAGCCGCGACCGGTTGTGTGCCGCGACCTCGGAGACCCCGGTTGCGCCGTGGTGGGAGATCTCGTCCATCAGGTCGTGGTCACCGCCCATGTCCAGCCGCTCGCCGGAGGCCAGGTCGAAGAGGGTCAGGTCGACGGTGCTGCCGCGGCTGTGACCGGAATTCGTGGCGACGTACCCCTTCTCGAACATCTCCGGACGGGTGATCGCGGGGTAGTGGATCCGCTTGCGCGCGTCGTCCGCGGGCGAGGGCTCCTCAGCCCAACGCAGGAACGCGTCGACGGCGCGCTGGGGGCGGTAGCCGTCCCACAGCAGGATGCCGTACCCGAGCGCTGCCGCCTCGTCGCGTGCCCGCGTGAGCGCTGCGCAGAGCTCGTGGGTGCCGACGATCCGGTTCACCAGATAGCCGTCGACGGGCTTGCCCGTGAAGTTGTCCCAGGTGGCGTACTTGGCATCCCAGCGGATGCCCGGCACCAGCTCGTCCACGAAGGCGAACCCGTCCCTCATCGGGCCGTCCCTTCCAGCGCCAGCGAGACCGTACGGTCGAGGAGCTCGGTCATCGAGATCCCGGCCGCGGCCATCATCCGTGGGTAGCGGCTGTAGGAGGTGAGCCCCGGCAGCGTGTTGACCTCGTTGAGCACCACGGTGCCGTCGGCCTTGAGGAACATGTCGACCCGCGCCAGACCGCGGCAGCCGAGCGCGCGGTAGACCCGCTGAGCCTCGGTCTTGACCAGCTCCTGCGCCTCGGAAGGGACGTCGGCGGGCACGATGAAGGTCGCATTCTCCGAGCCGGTCTCGGGGGCGTCCTCCTGATGGATCTTGAAGAAGCTGTGCGAGAGCGCGACATGGTCGACCTCTCCGGTGACCAGATCGGACGCGTTGCCGAGGATCGCGCAGCCGATCTCCTCGGCGACGACGCCTTCCTCGATGAGCACCTTGTCGTCGTACTGCCGCGCGGTCGCCACCGCCTCGGCCAGCTCCTCGGCCGAGGTCACCTTGCTGACCCCGAAGGACGACCCGGATCGGGCCGGCTTCACGAAGACCGGATAGGGGAGTGCGGCGGGGTCGCCGATGGTCTGCACAGTGTCATCGGGGCCGAGGACCCAGAAGTTCGGCGTCGGGATCCCTGCCTCGCCGGCGACCATGTAGGCCAGCGACTTGTCCATGCACAGCGCCGAGCTCTGCACGTCGCAGCCGACGTAGGGGATCCCGGAGAGCTCGAAGAGTCCCTGGATCGCGCCGTCCTCACCGAGCTTGCCGTGCAGGACCGGCAGCACGACATCGAGCCGGATCGCCTCGTACTTGCCTGCGTCGTTGCCTTGGCCGAGGACGAGCAGCCCGTGGACGCTGCGGTCGGGGGAGAGCACGACCGGACGGTGCGCGCCGTCCTCCCAGCTCACCTCGGGTCCGTCGCACAGGCGCCAGTCGCCGCTCTTGGTGATGCCGATCCAGTACGCCTCGTACTTGTCGGCGTCGAGGTGCCTCGCGACCTCCTGGGCCGACTTCACGGAGACGGGGTGCTCCTCGAAGACGCCACCGAAGATGACGCCGACCTTGAGCCTGGAGGACTTGGACATCTTGGACTCAGACATGCTGAAACCTGCTTTCGAATTCACGACAGTTCGCGATGGAGTTCTCGACCGTGTCCTGGAGGGCATGGTCGGTGAGATATGCGATATGCGGGCTGACCAGCACGTTCGGCATCTCTTGGAGCCGCGCCAGCCACCTGTTGGGGATCTCGCGTCCCCTCAGGTCGGCATAGAAGATGCCT
This sequence comes from Nocardioides sp. NPDC006273, assembly GCF_040613495.1. Lineage (NCBI taxonomy): Bacteria > Bacillati > Actinomycetota > Actinomycetes > Propionibacteriales > Nocardioidaceae > Nocardioides > Nocardioides sp. NPDC006273. The sequence goes on from NZ_JBEXSD010000030.1 coordinate 44,326, forward strand.
TCCTCGCCCTCGACGACGTCCAGCGCCGCACCGCCGAGCCGGCCCTCTTCGAGGGCCGTGACGAGCGCCGGCGTCTCGATGAGCGCCCCGCGGCCGGTGTTGATGACGTAGGCGCCGGGGCGCATCCGGGCGATGCGCCGCCGGTCGAGAAGATGGTGCGACTCCTCGCTGAGCGGCGCGTGGAGCGTGATGACGTCGCTGCGCTCGACGAGGGTGTCGAGGTCGACGTGCTCGACCTCCGCGGTCGCGGGGCGGGGCCGGATGTCATGAGCGAGCACCTCGCAGCCGAAGCCCCGCAGCCGGTCGATGACGGCTGCGCCGATCCGGCCGGTGCCGACCACGCCGACGGTCAGGTCGCGCAGTTCGCGGCCGCGTACGGCTTCCGGGCGGTAGTCGTGGGCGTCGGATCGCCGGATCGTGCTCTTGGCGCCGCGCAGCGACATCAGCATCAGCATCAAGGTGTAGTCGGCGACCGAGTCAGGTGAATAGGCGACGTTTCCGACCGTCATGCCGATGCTCGCCGCGAAATCGACGTCGACATGATTGAACCCCACGCTTCGCGTCGAGACATATCGGACCCCTGCCCTTTTCAGAGCCAGGAGCGTCTCGTTCGATATCGGCGTCTTATGGCTCACGCTGACACACCGGTTTCCGCGGGCCAGCTCGGCATTGTCCGCAGCGACCTCCTCGAGCGTGGTGGTCAGGGAGACGCCGAGCACGGGTGCCAGCGACTCGAAGAGCATCTTCTCGTCGGGTGCGCAGCCGTAGACCGCGATCCGAGCAGTCGGGGAGATCGTGGTCGGCTGTATCGGCTCTGTCAGTGCCGTCAGGGTCGGTTCGTGGTAGATCATCGCCGCCAGCAAACCCCACGAGCAGTTGCGGGCCCGTATCGATTTTCCGATATGTCGACGATAGGTGGACCGGTGATCTCGGGCAGTTATCGTCCGCATATCGATTAGCGCATACGTGCCGACAACACCGGATCTCGAAGACTGACGGGATGATTCCCCTCAGCTTGGACGAAATAGCCTCGTTGGTCGGCGGGAAGGTCGTCGGCGACGGCTCCGTGACGGTGAGAGCGCCTGCCGTGATCGACGGCCGCGCGGCGGCCCCCGGCGGCCTCTTCGTCGCGTTCGCCGGTGAGCACGCCGACGGCCACGAGTACGCACCGCAGGCAGCCGCGGCCGGCGCCGTCGCCGCGCTCGGCTCGCGCCCGACAGCCCTCCCGACCGTCGTCGTCGACGACGCGCAGGCCGCGCTGCAACGCCTGGCCGCCCATATCGTCTCGATGCTGCGCGAGGAGCTGACCGTGGTCGCGGTCACCGGCTCCCAGGGCAAGACCAGCACCAAGGACATGATCGATGCGGTGCTGTCGACCGCTGCGCCGACCGTGGCGACCTCCGGCTCGTTCAACAACGAGCTCGGCGTACCTCTCACCATGCTGCGCGCCGATAGGTCCACGAGATTCCTCGTGCTCGAGATGGGTGCCCGGCACATCGGCGACATCGCCGAGCTGACCGGCCTGGTCGCACCGGACATCGCCGTCGTCACGAACGTCGGTCAGGCCCACGTGGGCGAGTTCGGGTCGCGCGAGGCGATCGCTGTGGCCAAGAGCGAGCTGGTGCGCGGACTCGCTGCCGACGGCACGGCGGTGCTCCACGCCGACGACCCGCGGGTGCTCGCGATGGCTAGGCTGTCCGATGGTCCGGTGCTGGCCTTCGGCGCCGGCGACGGAGCGGATGTACGCGTGCGCGACCTGTCCCTGGACCGGCTGGGCCGACCGTCGTTCAACCTGTGGCATGGGAGCGACAGTGCCAGCGTGACGCTCCCGTTCGTCGGCGCCCACTGGACGCTCAACGCCGCGGCCGCCGTGGCAGCGGGCCTGGCCGCCGGCGTATCCCTGGAGCAGGCGGCAACCGCCCTGAACACCGCCTCGATCTCGAAGTGGCGCATGGAACTTCGCGTCCTCGACAGCGGCGCGACGCTCCTCGACGACTCCTACAACGCCAACCCCGAGTCCACCCGCGCCGGCCTCGACGCGCTCGCCTCGATCGACGCCAAGCGCCGCATCGCCGTCCTCGGCGAGATGCTCGAGCTCGGCGAGGCGAGCCACGACGCCCACCACGAGATCGGGACGTACGCAGCGACCCGTGCCGACCTCGTCATCACCATCGGCGAAGCCGCCGCAGTCATCGCCGACGGCGCGGGGGAGAGGGCCCTCGCCCTGCCCGACAACGCCGCCGCCGTCGACTGGCTGCGGAGCCACCTCGGCCCCGGCGACGTGGTGCTCGTCAAGGCCTCGCGTGGAGCCCGTCTCGACGAGGTCGCCGCGGCGCTGGGCTGATCTGTGGGGCTCTGCCGTCAAGGGTCTGGTGATCCGCCACTCACAAACGGGCGGTAATGTCGTTGACCCCGTCTGAACGATCCGCGAGATTTATGTTTAGGTTTCCGTCGGCGGGGTATGAGCCAGATGGAAGTCATCTGTTTCAACCGTCTCGGGGAAGTGCCGGCGTGAACATCGAAATCAAACCCGCGGAGGTCCGCCGTGCTGCGGCGTCGATCGAGTCGGCGGCTGACCAGGTCGCCAAGATCGACTTGGCCGAGCCGCTGGCTGACGTTGCCGGTGCGATGCCGGGCCATCCGGCGGGCGAGGCCGCATCCACATGTCAGAGTGGCTGGAACGGCGACAAGAGAGCCTGGGTGAAGGCAGCACACGCTCACCATCAGGCGACGACAGAGGACACCAGCGCAATCGTCGAAGCCGACGACCAGTCGGCCGCTGAGGGCCAGCGCCACGCGAGCCGGGTCGAGAGGAATGCATGATGTTGACCTACGACCAGCTGATGACCTGGAATCCGGGCAAGCTCTCCGGGATCGCCGATCGGATCAACAGCGGCCGCAAGCGGATGATCGACCAGCAAGACGAGCTGGACGCCGGGGAGATTCCGCCCGACTGGACGGGCGCAGCCGCGGAGCGAGCTCGCTTACGTCACCGCAACCTGCGTGACCAGATCAACGATCTCGTCGCACCAGCACCACCGATCATCGAAGCGCTCGACCACACGGCCGAGGTCGGCAAGACCTCTCAGAAGCAGGCTCGCGCCGCCCGCGAGGCGATCATCGCCAAGGGGTGGAAGGTCGAGTCCGCGACGAGCAGGACTGTGCTCACCTCGCCGCCGTCGGAGGCGGAGCTCGATGGGAAGACCCAAGAGGAGATCGACGCCCTCGAAGGCCAGGTTCGTGAGTTCGTGCAGGACCTTCTCGATGCCCTGCAGAAGGCGGACCAGGCAGGCATCGACTTCGCCACTGTCCTTCGCAACGCCAGGCGTGGCGCCTACGACGGAGGCACTGGCTCTCTCTCCCAGGCAGGTCTACCCCCAGAGCTGCGGGGTCTTTCGGACGAAGAGATCGCCACCCGCATCGTGATGGACCCTGAGAAGTATGAGGGCTACGTCGACACATTGACCCCGGCGCAGCAGAAGGCGGTCGGCTCGGCGATCGCCCAAGAGGTCGAGACGACCTTCGGCCCCGACGAAAGGCCGACTCAGAGAGAGGTCAACCGAGCCAATCAGCTGATGGCGATGTCCGCAGCCAACTCGGGTGTCGCCGCCGGTCTCTTCGGGAAGCTGGGAGCCTCGGGGACCGTCGACACGATGGAGCGGATCGAGTATCTGATGTCGACCACCCAGATCACGGGGCTCGACGACGCCGCCGGACTGGTCCGCTCGGGTCTGGTCAGCGCGTCACACGACTCCTCGTTCCCCGACCACTACTTCGGCAAGCAGATCGGCGAGAACGCCTCACCGTCCGTCGTCGCCTATCTCATGAAGGACCACGGCTACGACGGTCCCTTCGTCCGCGGTGCCGCCGAGGGATTCGACCCCCGCGACCGCAACGCCGAACAGCCGGTGGTCATGACCACGCCAAGTCCGCTCTTGGGTGAAACCAGCGGCTACGTTCGCATCGACCCGATGGGCGAGATCATCGGCGCTCTCGGCGAGCACCCGCAAGAGGGTCTCGATTTCTTCGCCGACGAGGTCGGCGAGAAGCGTGCCGCCTACTACTTCGGCGACCGTGATTGGAGCCACGATGGCTACGCGACCATCACCGAGTTCGCGGCCAACGTAGGCACCGACGCACAACTGGGGCAGCAACACCCCAAGGACCTCGCGATGTTCACCTCACGCTTCTTCGACGAGATCGCCGACAACCAGGGCTTTACCCCGGAGGGAGCCAAAGATGCCTCGCCGAACATGGCACGGCTCTTGGGCAGCAACCTCCCATCCGTGACGGCGGCGATGGATGGCAGAGATGGAGGGCCGGGAATCTACGATCACGCCCTGCCCTTCCAAGGCAGTGATGGTGAGACGGTGAGGCTCGAGGACCTCCCGATGATCAATGGGGACGATCTGGATCGGCTGATGCAGGTCGCGGTTGCCCGCGAAGACGGGGCAAGCGAGATGGGTCAGCGGATCGGGTTCTACCAGCAGACCCTCCTCAACACCGCTGCCGAGACCGACGGATCGCCAACAGCCATCAAGGCCACTATCCAGGACACGGCGAAGCTGTCCGGCTTCGCTGAGTACTCTGCAGGCCAGATCGAGATCGACGATGCAGCCGAGCAGGACAAGCGCCGCAAGCAGATGATCGATGCCATCAGCTTCGGCGCCAAGATCGTGCCGCTGCCTGGTCCGGGCGAGGACATCGCAGGTGGGCTGGCCAAGAACTTCGTCGATGAGGGCATTTCGAAGGCACGCGACGGCATGTCCGCGTCCGCGCTCAAGGAGTTCGGCTCCGAGGCGGACGGGGCTACCGCCGAAGCCAACGACGCCGCGGCAGCTCACCTCGCCGACGTCAAGGCGCGCACCTTCTACGCGATGGTCAACGCGGGTGTCCTGGACATCGCCGGCGACGACCTGTTCGACCAGGACGGCGATGGCGTACCGACGCCGTTCGCTGACCTCAATCCCGCCAGCGCGATCAGCAGCATTGACGCGATCTTGGCCCGTGAGGGAATCATGACCGAGCACGACTTCAAGAGTGCCTACGAAGACCCGTTCGTGGAATTCCGCACAGGTAAGGGAACACCATGATTCGCCGGGCCACACTCGCGCTTGCACTCGCCGCGCTGGCGCTCTGCGCTAGCTGCGTCGGTGATGAACCTCAGCTCCTCGACAAGGGTGATGTCCCAGCAGCCTTCAGCCAGTCAGAAGACACCGATGGTATTGACTTCTTGGAGGGCCAGGTGTTCGGAACCAGTTGGTGCCGTCTTGGGTTGGCGAACGCCAAGAACAACCTTGTGGATTTCTCCGGGACCCCTGTTGGGTCGACTTTCATACGCGAGGATCCCTACGCGGAACTCGGCGCCACGATCTTCGCCCCGGGTGACCGCTACGACTCCGTTCAGGCGATGGAGGACGAGGTGGACGCCGGCTATCAGAAGTGCTTGTCGATGGTCGACCATCCTCCGCAGGATATGACGGGGACCTGGAGCATCGAGAAGGTCGAGGACCTGCCCGCAGGCGGGTTCGGCTACCGCCTGAATGACACGACCGAGAACGCTCAGCCTGCGGGCGTAATGGTGTTCGCGCCGACCTCGGACGGCAGGCTTGCCGCAGTCGGTGTGGACTACCGCGGAAGCGAGGAGCCGCCGGTTGACGTCACGGAGCTGCTGAAGAAAGTGCTCGAGCGAGCGCCAGACTTCCCTGCCGAGGAGTCGGACTGATCGGTCGAGCGGGGCTAGGTTGCGTCATGGGGGCGCCATGTCGGCGACTTGCGTCCACAGAGAATCCCGGGGCGCTGTGGAACTATTGGCATCATGAAATCTCGTCTCGGGATCATGGCCTCGGTGATGCTGCTGTCCGCGTGCAGCATCGTCCCTTCTACGTCGTTGGAACCAGCGAAGAGGCCGAGTATGGAGGGGTCGTCCGAGGCGGCGACGCTCAAGCCGGGCGAGGATCCCTACTACCAGCCGCTGTGGACGTTGAACGACGTGGGTTTCCAGATCAATGCGTCGACCAGCGTCGAGATCGTCGGTGACACTGCGATCATCCGTTCCATTCCGATTCCAGCGACGGTGCCGGAGAGGATGCCCGGCGGGCTCGGCGAAAGCGACTGGACCGAGTACACCGACGAACCCTGGCTGGCAGTGGTCGACATTCCCAGTGGTGAGGTGCGGTGGGAGATGCCTGAAAGCATGGCGTCAGTGTCTGGGCTGGACGGCTTCAATCCTCTGCCCGAAGTGCAGGACCCCGGCGTCTACATCGCTGGCTCTGATGTGGTTGTCGGCTTCCTCAACGACGCGGTGGCGGATCTCGACGATCTTTCGATGGCAGGAGTCGCACCGGGCATCGCCAGCATCGACCCCGAGACGATGAAGGCCAAGTGGGCGCACGCCTACAAGCCTGTCGTGCGCCGTGACGGCGTGACGGTCTGGCGCCAGTTCGTCGGGGCCCACGACGAGCTCGTCATTCAGACGATCGACGAGTTCACCGGCGGCGACATGGGTGGTGAGCCGAAACGTACGTGGCACCGCCGCACTCAGGCGTTCCACGCCGCGACGGGCGAGCTCGCATGGGAGAGGAAAGGCCTCGTCGCGCTGTCCGTCAGCAACGGCGTCGTGCTGGCGCGCACGCTTCCCCTAGATAGCACCGCGAAGCGTGGGTCACCGTTCGAGGCGCTCGACGCGGAGACTGGCAAGACGTTGTGGCGCACGAAATCGCGCACCAATCTGTTCGGCATTTCCGACGACTGGGTGCTCTTCGCCCGTGACGCCGTCGACACGTACAAGAACGACTCCACCAAGGGTGTCTACGCGCTCAGGACCGGTGTGAAGAAGCTCGGCCTAGCCGGGGATGAAGGCCCGGCTTTCCCCGTGAGCGGTGACGGCCTGACGCATCGCATCGCTGCCGTAGGTGATGGGGTGGTGTGGAGCAGCAGCGGCCGGAAGCCGAACATGGTGAGCTGGCTGAGCGACGGTGCCTCGTCTCCAGTCAGCAAGCCGATGAGAAAGCTCGTCCAGCCCACGCCCGTCGTGGCCAACGACCGGTCCTTTGCATACGAGATGATGGGGCCGTGGACGTTCCTCGATGAACGTGGCCAGCCGGTCGGTGATCCGTTGCCGTTGAACAGCAACGACGCACGGATCATCGTCTCAGGCAGCTATCTTGCGCTCGTACCTGAAGATACCGACTCGCCAGATGCCACGATCTCGCTCTACAAGCTCGTCCAGTGACATCCATCCGTTGCGAGGAAACCAGGCGACGATGCTGATTGTTGTGGATCGAGCCAGACGAGCACCTGGCCGGCGTGGGTGCGCGCGTCGCCTCGTCAGGAGGACGGTTCGAAGGTCGGCATCACCTGGTTGATCAGTTCATCGGTCTGTTTCCGATCGACCAGTTCGCGCTTGAATTGCCATATGATGGTGACCCGCTGGCCGTCGCTGACAGTCCCGTAGTCATCGATCCAGGTTTCTGGATCCTCGGCGCGGACGTGGTAAAAGGTGAGACCGCCGAAGGTCACGTCTGGGAGACGTGTCACCTTGTCGTAGCCCGCCTTCTTGTCGTGGGCCACTCTAGCCTCAGCCGCATCGTCGATGGCGGTGGCGGATTCCAGAGTCGGCCTGGACGTGAGAATTCCCCCACCGAGCCGGAAGCCGCCTTCGTCTTCAAGCGGAGCCTGAAGCTCGTGCCCAGTGGCGACCTTCTCTACGTTCCAGTCCGGTGGGACGAGGAACTGGCCGCCTTCGTCTGCGGCCGTGTGCCAGCCATCCTTTGGCTCAGCCGAACTCGCTGAGGGCTCACTGGGTGGGCTGGCGGACGATGTGGCGCCATCGGCTGGATCCTCAGTCGAGCTGCACGCGCTCAGATTCGCCCCTAGAAGGGCGACCACGGCAACAACGGAGGTCGAAACGAGATGGCGGGTTCGTGCCCGAGTCGTCGACATGGTGGCGAGCGTAGCGAGCCGAGGTCGATGCCAGGAGATGCAACGCTGAACACCATGGGAGGGCTATGCCGTGGACAGGAGGTGACCTGTCCAGCAAAATGTGCGCCAGAGGGTTGATGGGTCCCGGGCCGCCGCCTCTTCGGGCGCACTCGGTCGACGTTTCAACACATGCGCCATCTGAGGGGGTACGCCGTGGGGAGCGGGAAAGAGACCAAGGTCGACCAAGCGGCCGTCGACAGCATGAAGAACATGCTGGTCGACATGAAGGTAGACGTGGACAAACTGCGGGTGGAGACGCCTCGTGCGGGCCTTCTCGGGCAGGGTGCGAGCGGGGAGTCGCTCAAGTCTCAGATGGATGTGGCGAGCGATCGGATCAACGCCACGCTGTCGCATCTCTCGGACGCGCTGATCAAGTTCTATGAGGGCACCGACCGTGCAGCCAAGGAGATGACTGGCGCCGATGAGGACGCCGGCGACTGGGGCAGAGCGATGGCGGATGGCGTTGAGATGGTGAGCCAGCCGCTCGCCCTGAACGTGGGCAAGGACGACCGTCCCGACGCCCTGCCGCTCCCGATCCCCTTCCTGCCGGTTTCGCCTGAGCTGCTCCAGGAGATGCAGTCGCGCGCAGAGATCGTGGGCTCCTCGTCCGGACAGGACGGTGCCTGATGGCGGCCCTCGACGGTGGAGGCGGCATCAGCCGAGTCAAAGGTCCACACATGATTCGCCTGCAGCAGTATCTGCTCGCGGCCGATGCGGCGGACATTGACGCCCATATCGCGAACTGGCAGCTCGCCGAAGAGCTCTTCACAGGTGCATCCGAACAGTTCACCGCGTTGGCGAAGGGATGCGGTGACGCCTTCGCAGCATCCTCCTACACTGCACAATCCGCCGACCGCTCCTACAAGACGGCTGCCGCACAGATGCGCGAGAAGGCGGAAACCATCATGGAAGCACGCCAGGCGGTGGCGCGTGTTGCGGAGCGCTACGACCAGGCGAAGAAGGCGTACGACTTGCATGAGGGCCGGCTGCCGACGTCGCATGGCCCGGCACCGAGCGCATCCGACCCGGCGTACACGACCGAGGGCTACACCGGGGCCGAGAAGACGACTCGCGAGAATGCTCTGAGTGAGGCGAAGGCACAGCACGCGAAGGACGCCCAGGCGATCGCGGATGCCGAGCGGGAGGCGGCCTTCCAGTGCCAGCAGATCGATGACGGCAATCGGGAAGCCGAGCCGAAGGTGCGGGCGATCACGGAGCCGCCATCGTCGACGTCACCCGGGTCGAACGGCAGCGGCGGCTCGGGCAGCTCGTCCGGTGGCTATTCCAGCCCGGGGTCGCGCAGCGCGGTCGCCGCGGCCCAGGCCAAGTACGACTCGGTGAACCCGGGCACGCTCTACGCCGAGGGCGAGGGACACCAGATCCGGGCCGAGCAGAAGGAGATCATCAGGCAGGCCCACGCCGAGAACATCCCGGAGTGGGACAACGCTGCCGGAATGTGGGTCAACTCCGATGGCTCCGCGGCACCGGCGACGAGCTACGCCAGCATCGAGACCGCCGAAGGTCTGGCACCGCTCGGCGGTGGCGCCGGCGGAGAGGCTGCGCTCGGGATCGGGCTCGGCGGCGCCGGGCTCGCGGTCGGCGCCGCCGCGGCGCTGAGGGCCAGGTTCGGTGCCGGAGCGACGGCAGCCGCCGGCAAGGTCAGTGCCGCCAGCAGCCCGGCGAGGGCCGCCGCAGGAAGGGCGGCCGGCACGGCGCCGAGAGTCGGAGCCCCCGGCCAGGCAGCACGATCGGGGGCTGGTGGCGCGCGCGGCGCAGGAGGCCGAGCCGGCGCCGGAGGTCGGGCTGCGGCCGGTGCGGGCAGCCGAAGCCAGATGCGCGGCGCAGGTGCCGGAGGGGCCGGTCGCGGAGGCAGGGGCAAGGACAAGCAGAGCGGCGATCCGGCCCTCGACTTCGTGGCCGACTACTCGGCGGACTACAGCGACGAGGAGTACGAACGCCTTCTCGCGCTGAAACGCTTCGACGACGAGCAGAAGCGGCAGCTCCGCAACCCACCAGACGCGTAGCCAGCATCGCCATACGGTCTGGCGCGGTCAGCCCGACCGCACCAGGCCGTTGCTGTTCGCCGTGCTCGGCGCGGTCGCGGTGCGCTGCCGCCACCACGGCCACGACAGGATCGCGGCCACGGTGGCACCGCCGGCATTGAGGATCACGTCGTCGACGGAGGAGACCCGGTCAAGGCGCAGCGTGTACTGCAGGGTCTCGATCGTCACCGAGCCGGCGATCCCCAGGGCGAGGACCCGTCCCACCGAGCGCAGCGCCCGGAAGCGGATCGGGCCGAAGAAGCCGGCCGCGGCGAAGATCAGCAGGTTGCCGACGACACCGATGGTCGTCATCGTCGGTAGGTCCTCGAGCGGCACCAGGCTCACGCTGCCGTCGACCTGGCCAGCCATCGGACCGGGGACCATCGTCAGCAGTACGAACGGCACGGTGCCGTAGACGATCGCGACCTCGGCCAGCGACGTACGCCATGCCCGGCCCGGCGCCAGACCGAGTCCCCGGCGCAACAGCGCCAGGACCGGCACTGCCAGCACCGCCATGGGCAGCGCCAAGATGGTGAGCAGGGCGATGCCCATGAAGGTGAGTGAGCCCGATTCGTTCACCATCATCGGCCCCGCCGCCTCATGTAGAGATCGAAGGCCCGGTAGACGATCGGGCGCAGCGGCAGGTCCCACTCGCCGACGTACCTCACGGCCTGCCCGCCGGTGCCGACCTTGAACTGGATCAGCCCGACGTGCGAGTCGTCGGATGACAGCGTCGGGGTGATCCCGCGCAGGTCGTAGACCTCACAGCCGGCGGCCAGCGAGTCGCGGATCATCGCCCACTGACAGGCGTTGGAGCCGCGTACGTCCCGTTTCGTCGTCGACGAGGCGCCGTAGACGTACCAGGCGTGGCCGCCGACCCGGACGTAGATTGTCGCGGCGACCAGGTCGCCGTCGTGATGGGCGAGGTAGAGGCTGATCCGTCCGGGGTCCTCGGTGCTCAGCGCCGTGAACATCCTCTCGAAGTAGGCCAGCGGCCGCGGGGTGAAGCGGTCGCGCTCGGCGGTGTGGACGTAGAGGTCGTGGAACGCCTTCAGGTCCTCCCCGCCGGTCGAGGCGGTGATCTCGACGCCGGCCTTGGCGGCCTTCTTGATGTTGCGCCGCCACAGCTGGTTCATCCCGCTGAGCACGTCGTCCTCGGACCGCGCGGTCCCGTCCGCGCGGCGCAGCGCGACCTCGTACGTGAACTGCGGCTGCCCCGCCCCGAACCCGCTCTCGGGGTTCTGCGGGATCCAGCTGGCGTCGCGCAGATACCGGATCACGTCGCTGCCGACCGGGTCGGCGCGGCCGGGCAGATCGGTGAGGCGTACGACCCACGGGTCTGCGATGCCCTCCTTGACCTCCGCGGCGCTCCAGGTCTCGGTCCGCACCGGGGGAGCGATCCGGATCGCGAACGCACCCTGCGAGCGCAGGTAGGAGACCAGCGGCGGGAGCCAGACGGTGAGCCCGCCGGCCCAGTCGATGTCGGGCCCCCACGGAAGGTACGCCAGCGTGTAGCCCAGTCGCGGCACCGGCCGGTGCAGCACCAGCCCGGTCCCGGCGAGCCGCTCGCCGGCGTACCAACCCAGGGACTCGCTGCGCCACTCGGTCTTCACCGCGGCCCAGGCCGGGGTCTGCTGGAAGCTGACCGAGCGCCGCGACCTGATGTGGTCGAGGTGCTCGGTGGAGCTGATCGGTCTGACGGAGAAGGTCACCCTGCCAGTCAACCGACATGGGTGTCGTCAGGGCGTATGCCGTTTCGGATACATCGGCGATATGTCATCGACCTAGGATCATTGGCATGCGGGTGCTGGTGGTCGAGGACGAGCCGTTGATGGCTGAGGCGATCCGGGACGGGTTGCGGCTGGAGGCGATCGCCGCCGACATCGCCGGTGACGGCGAGACGGCTCTGGAGATGCTGAGCGTGAACGCCTACGACATCGCCGTGCTCGACCGCGACATCCCCGGGCCGTCGGGCGACGAGATCGCCAAGCGGATCGTCGCCTCCGGCACCGGGATGCCCATCTTGATGCTCACCGCCGCCGACCGGCTCGACGACAAGGCCTCCGGGTTCGAGCTGGGCGCCGATGACTACCTGACCAAGCCGTTCGAGCTGCGTGAGCTGGTGCTGCGGCTGCGGGCGCTCGACCGGCGGCGCGCCCACAACCGGCCGCCGGTGCGGGAGATCGCCGGCCTGCGGATCGACCCGTTCCGGCGTGAGGTCTATCGCGTCGGCCGCTACGTCGCGCTGACCCGCAAGCAGTTCGCCGTGCTCGAGGTGCTCGCCGCGGCCGAGGGCGGCGTCGTCAGCGCCGAGGAACTGCTGGAGCGGGCATGGGACGAGAACGCCGACCCGTTCACCAACGCCGTACGCATCACCGTCTCCGCCCTGCGCAAACGGCTCGGCGAGCCCGCGATCATCGCCACCGTGCCGGGCGTCGGATACCGGATCGATGTCGATTCCTAGACGCCCGGGGATGAGCGTTCGGCTCAAGCTGACGCTCAGCTACGCCGGGGTCATCGTCGTGACCGGGGTGCTGCTGCTCGCGGTGGTGTGGGTCTTCCTGCTGCGCTACGTACCTGACGGAGTGTGGGTGCAATGGCCTCAGGAGCCCGGGCGGCCGAGCGCGCCCTTCGTCCCCAACCGCTCCGACCTGGAGCGCGCCTTCGCGCCGCGTGCCGCCGCGATGATGGCGGGCCTCGTCGTGTTCGGTCTGGTGGGAGGCTGGATCCTCGCCGGGCGGATGCTCGCCCCGCTGACCAGGATCACCGAGGCGACGCGTACGGCCGCAGGTGGGTCGCTCTCGCACCGCATCGAGCTCGAGGGACCCGGCGACGAGTTCCGTGAGCTCGCCGACGGCTTCGACGACATGCTCGCCAAGCTCGAGGCCCAGGTGGCCGAGCAGCAGCGGTTCGCCGCCAACGCCTCCCACGAGCTGCGTACGCCGCTGGCGATCACCCAGACACTGCTCGACGTCGCCGGCAAGGACCCCGACCGGGATGTCGAGGCGCTCGTCGACCGGTTGCGCCTGATCAACTCCCGCGCGATCGACCTGACGGAGGCTCTCCTCGTGCTCAGCCGCGCCGACCAACGCTCCTTCGCCCGTGAGCCGGTCGACCTGTCACTGGTCGCCGAGGAGGCGGTCGAGACCCTGCTGCCGCTCGCCGAGCACCGCGGGGTGCGGATCGAGACCTCTGGTGACCAAGCCTCGGTCAGCGGCTCTCCCGCCCTGCTGCTGCAGGTCGCGACCAACCTGATCCACAACGCGATCGTCCACAACCTGCCCGAGGACGGGTCGGTGTCGGTCACTGTCGTCGCCACCGAGAAGAGCGTGGTCCTCACCGTCGCGAACACCGGCGAGGAGCTCCCTCGCGAGCTCGTCGCCACGCTCACCGAGCCGTTCCAGCGAGGCACGCAGCGCATCCACGGAGACCAGGCCGGCGTCGGTCTCGGGCTGGCGATCGTCAAGAGCATCACCCGCGCTCACGACGGCAATCTCGCCGTACTCGCCCGCCCCGGTGGTGGGCTGCGGGTCTCGGTCGAGCTGCCCAGGGCTGCCTGACCGATCAGCGCGGTGTGGCCCCGGTGCGCAGCAGATCCAGGGTGCGCGGCTCGATGAGGGTCGAGAGGGTGACCACGCTGGTCGAGCGGACGACGGCGTGGGACTGGTCGATGCGGACGAGCACCTCCTGCAGCTTCGCGTGCGACCCGGTCGCGACCTTGCAGAAGACGTCGAAGGAGCCGGTGGTGACGTACGCCTCGAGCACCTCGGGGATCTCGGCGAGGTCGTGGCGTACGTCCTCGAGCGCGCCCTGGGAGATCTCCAGGGTCACGAACGCCTGCACCGTATGGCCGGCGGCGGCCGGGTCGATCGTGGGCGCCCAGTCGCGGATCACGCCGGCCTCGGCCAGCTTGCGCAGCCGGCTCTGCACGGTGGCGCGGGCGACGCCGGCGACCCGGGAGAGCTCGAGGTCTCCGACGCGTGGGTGGGCGTGCAGCGTCTCCAGGAGGGTGAGATCGAGGTCGTCGAGCTTCATGGCTTGATGATAGTCAGATTGCCTAGCGTGTAGCAGTGAATGCTGGCCGGATCTGACAGATTGATCAGTGCTCAGTGGTCAACTTGTTTGGTGTGGCTCGGCCCACTTGACTTGCCCGCATGACGCTTGCAGACACCCTGACCAACCAAGAGAAGCTCGCCGGACTCGGGCTGGCCGAGCTGGAGCAGCTCGTCGGGCTGGTGGCCTACGACGACACCTCTGACCCGTTCCCGGTCACCGGCTGGGACGCTGTCGTATGGGCCGTCGGCAACGCCACCCAGACCGCTCACTTCTTCCAGAGCGCCTTCGGCATGGAGCTGGTCGCCTACTCCGGCCCCGAGACCGGCAACCGCGACCACCATGCCTACGTGCTGCGCAGCGGGGGAGTGCGGTTCGTGATCAAGGGCGGGGTCGCGCCGGACAGCGAGATCATCGCCCACCACGCCCGCCACGGTGACGGCGTCGTCGACATCGCCCTCGAGGTGCCCGACGTCGACCGCTGCATCAAGCACGCGCGTGCCCAGGGCGCCACGGTCCTCGAGGAACCCCACGACGTGAGCGACGAGCACGGCACCGTACGCATCGCCGCCATCGCCACCTACGGCGAGACCCGCCACACGCTGGTCGACCGGTCCGGTTACGAGGGTCCCTACCTGCCCGGTTACGTCACCCGCACCTCGACGCTGAAGAAGCCCGAGGGCGCGCCCAAGCGGCTCTTCCAGGCGCTCGACCACGTCGTCGGCAACGTCGAGCTCGGCAAGATGGACGAGTGGGTCGACTTCTACGGCCGGGTCATGGGCTTCACCAACATGGCCGAGTTCATCGGCGACGACATCGCCACCGACTACTCCGCGCTGATGTCGAAGGTCGTCGCCAACGGCAACCACCGGGTGAAGTTCCCGCTCAACGAGCCTGCGATCGCCAAGAAGAAGTCGCAGATCGACGAGTACCTGGAGTTCTACCAGGGCCCCGGCGCCCAGCACCTCGCACTGGCGACCGGCGACATCCTGGCGACCGTCGACGCGCTGCGCGACGCCGGGATCGAGTTCCTCAACACCCCTGACTCCTACTACGAGGACGCCGAGCTGCGCGCCCGGATCGGTGAGGTCCGAGTGCCGATCGAGGAGCTGCAGAAGCGCGGCATCCTCGTCGACCGCGACGAGGACGGCTACCTGCTGCAGATCTTCACCAAGCCGATCGGCGACCGCCCCACGGTCTTCTTCGAGCTGATCGAGCGCCACGGCTCCCTCGGCTTCGGCAAGGGCAACTTCAAGGCGCTCTTCGAGGCCATCGAGCGTGAGCAGGAGCTCCGCGGCAACTTCTGAGCGTCCAAGCGCGACCCTCCGGCCACCGATTCCGAGGGGTCGCGTCACGGGGTGCCAGGGGCGAGTCCCTGCATCGAGCGCAACCCGATGGCTTCGGCGAAAGCGGTCAACGCCGCGCGGCTGGCGCTGGCCGGCGACGGCGAGCACCGGGTCTCGCTCGACCAGGTGATCCGGACCATGCGCGAGACCGGCGCCGACATGGCCGCCGAGTACCAGGAGACCTCGCTCGGTGGCCTCGCGGTCAACGTGACCGAGTGCCAGCGGCTCGAGTCTCGACAAGCTCGACCGCCGGAGAGCAGGAGTGGCGGGCTCTCCCCTCCCTGGGGAGACACCCGTGCACCAGCTGGTCACTCTTATGTGGTATAGACATGCGATTCCGCCGCCGACGATAATGTAGGTCTCCTCGGCGCTAGCGTGGTTGGCAACCTAGCCACCCGCTTGGGACGCGTTGCGACAGGAGTAGCTCCTGAAAGGTGCGCTCCATGAAGCTCGCAGTTCTCCTCCTTTCCTGCACGGGAACTCCGCGCACCACTGACTTCGACCAAGCCTGGGTGCACCGGCTGGTCGGCCACACGGCCGGGTACTGGATCGACCAGACCGGCGGTCGGGTCAACATGGAGTTCCGGGTCCTCGACTGGTTCCAGCTGCCGCACACCAGTGACCAGTGGAACGCGCTCGGCTTCGGAGCAGGCCCGGTCGTCAAGCCACTCGTGGCTGCCGGGACCGGGATCGACCTGTCTCCGTACGACCACTTCGCCTTGGTGATCGACAAGTTCGACGCCGCAAGCGCCGCGGTCTCACCGAGCAATCCCGAGTACGTTCACGTCGGCGCACAGAGCCTGGACCCAGCGTTGCTCGCGCACGAGATGGGCCACTTCTTCGGCGCGGCGCATGCCAACCTGGACACCCCGGCAGGCCCGCGCGAGTACGACGATCAGTTCTGCATCATGGGTCGCGAGGGCGGTAAGTACAGCTTCGTCCACACGCCATTGAACCGCCCGCGGTCGGACGGCACCTTCGACGTCACGCTCTCCGACACCGGACCGGGATTGGCAGCGCCGGCCCTGCGGGCCTGTGGCTGGCTCGATCTGGCCGGCCATGGCATCAACATCAGCGCCCCGCTGAAGTCGGGCACTCGACGTACGACCATCGAGCTTCCAGCGCTGCGGGGTGCGCCTGTCGAAGCCGGTCAGCGGGTCTGCGCGTATGCCGACGGCGTCGTGCCCGGGCAGCGGCTGCTCCTGGAGTACCGCGCCCGGGACGGCTGGGACCGTGGGATGCCGCCGGGCGGAGCCGGATGGGTGGTCGCGCACCTGACCGAGCCGACAGAGCGCTCACGGA
Source organism: Nocardioides sp. NPDC006273 (assembly GCF_040613495.1). Lineage (NCBI taxonomy): Bacteria > Bacillati > Actinomycetota > Actinomycetes > Propionibacteriales > Nocardioidaceae > Nocardioides > Nocardioides sp. NPDC006273. The sequence continues at coordinate 61,052 of NZ_JBEXSD010000030.1, forward strand.
TGTCCCTTCAGGTCGGTGCCGTGAAGGCCACGCCGGGGTCGTCGGTGGTGACCAGCAAGGGGTCTGTGCTGCTCTCGGTCGGCACTGCAACAGCGTCCACGGTCTCGCTTACCGTCGAGGTGATGTCGCCGGTGCCGGTGAACCGGGCGGCGCCCGCGGTGGCCTCCTGGGGCCCGAACCGGATCGACATCTTCGCCCGCGGGCTCGACAAGGCGAGCTTTCACAAGGCCTGGGCGCAGGGCTGGTTCCCCTCGCAGAACGACTGGGAGGCGGTCGGTGGCGGCTTCACCAGCGCGATGGCCCTCGAGTCGTGGGGCAAGGACCGCCTGGACGCCTTCGGGGTCGGGCTCGACCAAGCCATGTGGCACAAGGCATGGGCGGGGGGATGGAGCCCGGGACAGAGTGCCTGGGAACCGCTCGGCGGCGCGTTCGTCAGCCCGCCTGCAGTGACGTCCTGGGGACAAGACCGGCTCGACATCTTCGCCCTCGGCACGGACCGTGGCATGTGGCACAAGGCCTGGGCGCAGCGCTGGTCTCCGTCGCAGAACGACTGGGAGCCACTGGGCGGTGCCTTTCTCCACCCGCCGGCGGTCGCGTCATGGGGGCCTGGCCGGCTCGACGTCTTCGGGGTCGGACTCGACAAGGCGATGTTCCACAAGGCGTGGAAGGAGGGGTGGCAGCCGTCAGGCACCGAATGGGAGTTCCTGGGCGGCGGCTTCACCAGCCAACCAGCGGTGTGCTCGTGGGGTCCCGATCGTCTGGACGTCTTCGCCCTCGGTCTGGACGCCAGCCTGTGGCACAAGGCCTGGGCACCGGGCTGGTTCCCTTCGCAGAACGACTGGGAACCGCTCGGCGGCAAGTTCCTCAGCCCGCCCGCAGTGGCATCGTGGGGACCGGGTCGGCTGGACGTCTTCGGCGTGGGCCTTGACGGAGCGATGTACCACCGCGCGTTCGATGGTGGCTGGCACGGTTGGGAGCAGCTCGGCGGCATCTTCTCCAGCCCTCCGACTGTTGTGTCTTGGGCGGCGGGCCGTCTCGACATCTTCGCTGTCGGCAAGGACAAGTCGATGTGGCACAAGGCCTGGGCCAAGGGCTGGTCCCCGTCCCAGACCGGTTGGGAGCCCATTGGAGGAGGATTCCTCTGACATTCGCACCGCCGTGCGTCGGGCCGGACCGCCTCACCTCGACGGCGGCCGGCCAGGAACTTCTGGGACGCCGCTGCGTCAGCGCCCCGCCTGGCTGACGAGGCGGACGGGGGCGTTGCCGGCGCCGTACCCGTCGTAGTGCTCGCGGCGCTCGACGAGCTCGAAGAAGACCTGTCCGACGGTCTCGGTGTAGCAGTGCAGGTATTCGCCGTCGGCATCGCGGTCGTAGAGGAGGTCGAGGTCGCGCAACGTGGCGACGAGGTCCTCGGCCAGGCCGAAGCGGGCTTCCAGGTCGTCGTAGTAGTTGCCTGGCACCTCGAGCGGCCTCAGTCCGCGCTCTCGGGCTGAGGCGACGACCCCGATGATGTCGTGGCAGGCGAGGGCGACGTGCTGCGCGCGGCCCTGCTGCCCGGTCGGGAGCAGGTTCAATGGAAGGCGTACGCCGCCGGCCGGTGAGCTCATCACCTGGCTGCGCACGAGGCCCGACGGGCCGGCGACCTCCTGGGTCGGTTGCGGGGTCAGCGACAGCACGCTGGTGTAGAAGAGGACCGCCTCGTCGAAGCTGTGCCAGGGCTGGACCAGATTGACGTGGTCGATGTGGGCGCCGTGTCTCTCGGCGGCGGGTTCGTCGGTGCTCGAGACGCCGCCGTCGAACTCGTCGATCCAGTCCTCCGCGTGCGAGAGGAAGACCTCGGTGCCGTCGGGGGAGGTGAAGGCGCGCATGGCCTGCTCGCCGGCGTACGTCCGGCGGTGGACCGGGGGCGCCATCAGCCGGGCGGCACGCTCGGCGGCGGGGTCGGAGTCAGCGACGTCGAAGCCGACTGCCGCGATGCGCGGCTCGGGGGAGGCGCTGGGCACGTCGTTGCACACGACACGGGCAGCACCCCAGGTCCACAGCCGCACCTGCTTGCTGCGGTGGCGGCCGCCGAAGTCGAAGCCGAGCTGCTCGAGCAGCACCTCGACGCCGGAGGTGTCCGGCGCCTTGATCTCGACGAAGTCGAAGGCCTCCGGCGCGGCCACCTGGGGCAGCCGGGGGAGCGGGCGCTGGTCGCGACCGGCTTCCGCGCCGAGCAGGTCGGCGGTGCGGTCGGCGAGCCAGCGCAGCGAGCGCTGGGCTTGACGGGCGGTGCGGACCGGGTCGGTCTGGCGGAAGGTGTCGTTGAAGACCTCCAGCGACAGCGGGCCGTCGTAGCCGGCGTGGATCACGTGAGCGAGGAAGGCCGGCAGGTCGAAGCTGCCCTCGCCGGGGAAGAGCCGATGGTGGCGGCTCCAGGAGAGCACGTCCATGTTGAGGGCGGGGGCGTCGGCGAGCTGCAGGAAGAAGATCTTCTCGGCCGGGATCTCCTCGATCTGCTTCGGGTCGTGGCCGCGCGAGAGGATGTGGAAGCTGTCCAGGCAGATCCCGACGGCTGCGTGGTCGGCGAGCTCGACGATGCGCCACGAGCGCCGGTAGTCGTCGACGAACCGTCCCCAGGCGAGTGCCTCGTAGGCGAGCCGGATGTCGTACGCCGCCGCGAGCTCGCCGAGGCGGCGTAGCTGTCCCGCGGAGACCTCGTCGTCGTCGACGGTCGCGGTGCCGACGTTGCTGCAGACCAGCATGAGATCGATCCCGAGGCGTCGCATGAGCTGGAACTTCGCCTCGGCGCGGCGGAGGATGTCGGCGAAGGCCGACTCGTCGACGCCCTCGGCGTCGCGGAACGGCTGGTAGAGGTCGAGGGTGAGCCCGAGCCGGTCGGCGAGCGCCCGGATCTCCTCGGGGGACTGGGGCGCGGCGATGAGGTCGGGCTCGAAGATCTCGATCGCACTGAAGCCGGCTTCGGCCGCGGCGTACATCTTCTGGACCAGGCCGCCGCTGAGGCAGACGGTGGCGATCGAGGTGCGCATGTGTCTCCGTTCGTGGCTAATGTACGAAACGGTACATACAATGGTCCGTGTTGGGAAGCGGGCCGTGCTCTAGGCTCGGGACATGGTCGACACCCAACGTTCCGCCGAGAGGTCGGAAGAGCGGCTGCGAGACGCCGAACGCACCCGGGCCGAGCTGCTCGAGGTCGCGACCGAGGTCTTCTCCGAGCAGGGCTACTCAGGCGCGAGGGTCGATGAGATCGCGGAGCGCACCCGCACGACCAAGCGGATGATCTACTACTACTTCGGTGGCAAGGAGGGGCTCTATCTCGCCGTCCTCGAGGCCGCCTATCGCCGCATCCGGGAGGCCGAGCAGGAGCTGCACGCCGACCACCTGGCTCCGGTGGACGCGGTGCGAAGGATCGCCGAGCTCACCTTCGACCATCACCACGACCACCCGGGCTTCATCCGTCTCGTCTCGGTCGAGAACATCCACAACGGCCAGCACCTGAAGAAGGTCGAGTCGCTGCGCGACCTCGGCACTCCGGCAGCCTCGCTCCTCGACGACGTGCTGGCCCGCGGCCGCGCCTCGGGTGAGCTCCGCGGCGACGTCGACGCGGTCGACGTGCACATGCTGATCAGCTCCTACTGCGTCTTCCAGGTCGCCAACGCAGCCACCTTCGGCTTCCTCTTCGGGCGCGACATGCTCACCCCCGACGTACGCGAGCGCCACCGCCGCATCCTCGGTGACATCGTCGTCGGCTGGCTGACCGCTCACTGATCAAGTCCGCGAAGAGCCCGTCCCCAAGCAGTGGGGACGGGCTCTTCGCCGTGTGGGGGTTGACGAGCCGAGGCAGGGTGTGATCCCCTTCACTGTCGTAACGTACTAGTTCGTACATTAAGGATCGCCCAGATGAAGTCTTCGTTTCTCGTCGGCCTGATCGGCGCGGGTGTCGGCCCCTCGCTGAGCCCGGCGTTGCACATGCGCGAGGCGCGTGAGCACGGGTTGTCCTACGTCTACAAGACGCTCGACATCACCGCCCTGGGCATTCGGCCCGAGGGTGTTGGCGACCTGATGAACGATGCCCGGCGACTCGGCTTCGACGCGCTCAACATCACCCACCCGTGCAAGGAGCTCGTGATCGAGCACCTCGATCGGCTCGACGCGACTGCGGACCGCCTCGGCGCGGTCAACACCGTGGTCTTCACCGACGAGGGCGCGGTCGGCTACAACACCGACACGACCGGGTTCGGCCACGCGCTGCGTACCGGCATGCCGGACGCCCCGCTCGACGCCGTCGTGCAACTCGGCGCCGGAGGGGCGGGCTCGGCCGTTGCCCACGCGCTCGTCGGCCAGGGCGTCGACAGGCTGGTGATCGCCGACATGGACCTCGACCGCGCCCAGGCGCGCGTCGAGGAGATCCGCCGGCACCACCCGGAGAGCACCGTCGAGGCGAGCCACGTAGACAAGCTGCCGGCGCTTCTCCCCGAGGCCGTCGGACTGGTCAACTGCACCCCGGTCGGCATGGCCGACCACCCCGGTACGCCGCTGGACACGAGCCTCCTCCGCCCCGCCCTGTGGGTGGCGGACATCGTCTACCGGCCGCTGGACACCGCGCTGCTGCAGGCCGCGCGAGAGGTCGGCTGCCGGACTCTCCACGGAGGCCACATGGCGGTCTACCAGGCCGTCGACGCCTTCCGGCTGATCACCGGCATCGACCCCGATGCCGAGCGGATGCTCGCCCACCTGCACGAGCTCGCCGCGGCCGGCTGACCCCGAACCTGAACAGACATCCACCCCCACCCCGTCCGCGGTCAGGAACCGCGGACCTACCCGAGGAGGACCCGATGGCGGGACCTGACATCGAGAGCAGCGAAGGCAAGACCCCGATCAGAGCCGCGCTGGCCAGCTTCATGGGCAGCGCCGTGGAGTACTACGACTTCTTCATCTTCGGCTCCGCCGCGGCCCTGATCTTTCCGCACGTCTTCTTCCCGACCTCCGGCGACGCCGCGCTCGTGATGTCGTTCGCGACCTTCGCGTTCGCATACGTCGCCCGGCCGATCGGAGCGGTCTTCGTCGGTCACTTCGGCGACCGGATCGGCCGCCGCAAGGTGCTGCTGTTCACCCTCCTGCTGATGGGTGGCGGCACGTTCCTGATCGGCTGTCTGCCGACGTTCGACCAGGTCGGCTGGGTCGCGCCCGCACTGCTGGTCTTCTGTCGGCTGCTCCAGGGCCTCTCGGCGGCGGGCGAGCAGGCCGGCGCCAGCTCGCTGACGCTCGAGCATGCGCCCGACGACAAGCGCTCCTTCTACACGTCCTGGACCCTGACCGGCACCCAGGGCGGCCAGATCCTGGCCGCGCTCGTCTTCATCCCGGTGGTCGCGCTGCCGGACGACATCAAGTACGGCATCGGCTGGCGGATCCCGTTCTGGCTCTCCGCGATCGTGGTGCTGGTCGCGTTCTTCATCCGCGCCCGCCTCAACGAGACGCCCGAGTTCGAGGAGGCCAAGGCCAACAACGAGGTCGCCAAGCTGCCCCTCGCGGTGCTGCTGCGCGACCACTGGGTCGACGTGCTGCGCGTCGTCTGCTGCGCCTTCATCGCCGCCGTCTCCACGGTGTTCGGCAACCTCGCCATCGCCTATGGAGTCGCGATCGGCATGGTCGACTCGATCACGCTGTGGCTGGTCGTGGCCGCCAACGTCGTCGCGCTGTTCACCCAGCCGATGTTCGGCCGGCTCGCCGACCGCGTCGGGCGCAAACCCGTCTTCATCTACGGTGCGGTGGCCAGCGCGGTCATGATGCCGTTCTACCTGCTCTCGATGAGTCAGAGCAATGAGCTGCTCGTCTTCGCGCTCGCGATCATCACCTTCTCCTTCGGCTACGCCGCCGCCAACGCGGTCTGGCCCTCGTTCTACGGCGAGATGTTCTCGACCCCGGTGCGCTTCTCCGGTGTCGCGATCGGCACCCAGATCGGCTTCATGCTGGCCGGGTTCACCCCGTCGATCGTCACCGCTCTGGGTGGTGTGCAGGAGGGCGGCTGGGTCGTCACCGCCGGCTACACCGCGGTGGTCTGCCTCGTCGCGACGGTCGCTGCCCTGACCGCACGAGAAACCAAGGACGTACGCACCGCCGACCTCGGTTTGCGGCCGGCTCCGCAGGGAGTCACCGTCTAGCCTTCCCGCCGAGAATGTAGTTGTGGGCGACGAAAGTAGAGTTTCGTCCTGGGGCTACGGGCGGAT
>NZ_JBEXSD010000031.1:0-64903 GCF_040613495.1 Nocardioides sp. NPDC006273
TACCCGCAAAAAACTCACCCGCCGCTCCCCCTCGTCGGCGATTAACCACGAGCCGACTCGGCGGAACTCGGTCAGGACGAGCCGACTCGGCGAGGGTTTCGGTCAGGACGAGCCGACTCGGCGAGGGTTTCGGTCAGGACGAGCCGACTCGGCGAGGGTTTCGGTCAGGACGAGCCGACTCGGCGGTCAGCGGCCGTTCTCGCTGAAGTGCTGGTAGTCCTTCAGCGAGCTCCAGTCGCCGCCCCACTCCCAGCCGATCTCGGCGAATGCCCGGACCACCACATCGTCCGGGTGGATCATGCCGGGCGCCTCCCGGGGCCGGTCCAGGTACCAGCGGGCGAGCTCGGGGATGACGCGGTCGCCCTTGACGTACGGGTTCTGGAACGGGTTCAGATCGATCGCCAGGCCGTAGGCGTGCTGCGAGAACGAGGTCTGCCCCACCGAGGGTCGGCAGACGAAGCCGCCGGTGCCGTTGCCGTCGCCGGTCGGCGGCGCGTCCAGGGCGGCTTTCGTGGTGATGTCCATCTGCTCGATCGGGAATCTCGCCTCGTAGAGCCGCCGAAAGACTCCCACCACGTCTTCGGCCACCCGGGCGTTGATCAGCATCTCGCCGGTGTGGCGGGCACCGTCGAAGCCCCAGAACCTCATCCGCACCCAGGCCAGCTCCTGCCTCGAGACCGGGCAGCCCGGCTCCCAGGTCGAGCGCTCGATCACGTCGTCGGGAGCGACGTCGACCTCGGCGGCGAAGCCCTCGCCGGGCAGCATCGGGACCACGTCCGGCAGCGTCCAGGTCCGGTTGCGCAGCTCCTTCGGGGTCCCCCCGGCGATCCCGTAGCCGGCGGCGTCCTCCGGCAGCACCCGGGTGCCGAGCCACGGCGGCGGCACCGTCCCGGGCTCAGGGGCGCTGGAGGAGGAAGGTACGCCGCTGGGTGACGGCTCCACGGAGGTCGAGGGAGCACTCGTCGTCGGCGACGGGCCGGCCTCAGAAGCCTCGCCGCAGGCGCTGAGCGCGAGCAGGAGAGCCGCCGCGCCGGCGTACGTCCTGGCTCTCACCGATCCGCCCATGTCATTGCGGCCACGCAGCCATCGCGACCGCGGCGAGCCCGCGCAGCTCCTGCCGCGTGGCGCCGTCGATCGCCTGCACCGACATGCCCTGGACCACGGCGCCGAAGAGCCGCGCCAGGGCGCCGACGTCGGTCCCGGTCGGCAGCTCGCCCTCGGTGACCGCCGTCCGCAGCCGCTGCTCGATGCCGGCGAGCGTCTCCGAGCGCATCCTCGCCGGGCGGGTGGCGACGCCCCGCTGGGTGGCGCCCAACGCCAGGGCGGCCGTCGAGACCATGCAGCCCGGCGGCAGCCCGCTCTCGCTGAACCGGTCGGCCGCCTCGTTCAGGAACTCCGAGACGGCCTCGCGAGCCGGCCCATCGGGACGCAGCACGGTGCCGTGCTCGCACGCGTAGCGCTCCAGGGCGGTCTGGTAGAGCAGCTCCTTGGAGCCGAACGCCCCGTAGAGGCTGGGGGCCTTCAGTCCGGTCGCGGCCTCGAGCGTCGCGACGCTCGTGCCTTCGTACCCGTGCTCCCAGAACGCCCGCATCACGGCGTCGAGCACCGCGTCCTCGTCGAAGGAGCGCGGTCGTCCGCGGGAGGGCTTGCGCATTTCCATAGTGATCCCTACATTAACCCCCAAGCCATTATTTAGCGACCACTACAGAATTGAGATCGAGATGAACCGCAACGCACTCGTCACCGGAGCCTCGCGCGGGATCGGCCGCGCCATCGCCGTACGCCTGGCCGCCGACGGGTTCGGCCTGATCGGCGTCCACTACGGCTCGAACCGCGCCGCCGCCGAGGAGACAGCGCGGCTCGTCGAGTCGGCCGGGGCTCAGGCGGTCCTGATCAGCGTGGACCTCGGTGAGGACGGCGCGAAGGCGGCTGGCGAGATCGCGGAGGCGTGGACCGCAGCGGCGCTCGATGCGGATGGCGGCCTCGATGTCCTGGTCAACAACGCGGGCATCAGTGGCAACCAGGAGCTCCACGAGCTCGACCCGGTGACCGCGCGCCGGGTGCTCGAGGTCAACCTGATCGCGCCGATGTTCCTGACTCAGGCGGTCGCCCCGCATCTTCGCGAGGGCAGCCGGGTGATCAACGTGTCGACCGGCTACACCCGGGTGGCGGCGCCGACCCATCTGGCGTACGCCGCGGCCAAGGCCGGCATCAACAACCTCACCCGCGCGCTGGCCGCGCCGCTCGCCGCGCGTGGGGCGACGGTCAACGCCGTTCTCCCTGGCGTGATCGACACCGACATGAATGCCGACTGGCTCAGCCTGCCCGAGCCCAGGGCGCAGGCCGACGCGCTGTCGGTCTTCGGCCGGATCGGCACGGCGGAGGAGGTCGCCGACGCGGTCGGCTTCCTCGCCTCGCCCCGGGCGCGATGGGTCACCGGCGAGACGCTCGACGTGACTGGCGGCTCGGCCCTTTGAGCCGCCTGATCTCACTTGACTTCGAGTGCACTCGAACCAGGACACTGGAGTCCATGACGACGCAGCCGCAGACGCACAGCAACGGCCTCAGCATCGCCGAGGTGGCTGAGCGGACCGGCCTGACCGCACACACGCTGCGCTACTACGAGCGCGACGGGTTGATGCTCGGGGTCGGCCGCAACGGCTCGGGCCACCGCGCCTACACCGAGGGCGATCTCGGCTGGATCACGTTGATCACCAGGCTGCGCTCGACCGGGATGCCGATCCGGGAGATCCGCCGCTACGCCGAGATGGTCCGTGACGGCGCCGGCAACGAGGAGGAGCGCCTCGCCCTGCTGCGCGCACACCGCGACCGGGTGCGCGCGCAGCTGGAGGAGACGGCCGCCCATCTCGACGCGATCGAGTTCAAGGTCGCCTACTACGCCGCGGCCGTCGGCGAGACGGATCCGGATGCGGAGCTCATCGCCCAGCAGCGTCGAGCCGACGCCGCTGCTCCTCGCTGAGCTCCAGGTCGACCGCCGCCAGACTCTCGTCGAGCTGGGCCACCGATGAGGCCCCGACCAGCGGGATCACTGGGAGGGCGTCGCCGAGCATCCAGGCCAGCACGACCTGGTTGCGGGTCGCGCCGGTCTCCGCCGCGACCTCGTCGAGCACCGCGAGCCGCGCCGTCGTCCCCGGGTGGTCATAGGCCCGATCGAGCGGCTTCGAAGGGTTCGTGTAGGCCCCGCTGAGCAGCGGTGTATAGGCCACCAGCGTCAGCCCCGGCGTCGCCCGCAGGTAGGCGAGCAGCGAAGAGTCGGCGACGCCGATCTCGCCGTCGACCGAGAGCCGCGGGTCGGGGATGTCGGTGCGCATCCGCAGATAGGTGTGGTGGTACTGCAGCACGCTCGGCCGCGCCTCCTCCGGGTTGACCGTCCGCGCCCGCTCGACCTGCCAGGACCAGTGGTTGCTCAACCCGAACTGGCCGATGACACCGTCCTTCACCAGAGCGGCGAAGCTCGCGGCGTACTCCTCCAGCGGCACGCCGTTCATGTCCGGCACGTGCGCGTAGTAGAGGTCGAGCCGCTCGACGCCGAGGCGTTCGCGGGAACGGTCGGCCTGCTCGCGTACGTTCTCCGGCGCCAGCCCTTCCCAGCTCCGGTTGCGCTGGGTCGCCCAGCCGTTCTCGACGCGCCCGACGGTGTCCGTGGGACGTGCGCCGACCTTGGTGGCGATGACGATCTCCTCCCCGATCCCACGGTCGCGCCGCCACTTGCCGAGCAGCGTCTCGCTCTCACCGCCCTGGGTGCCGCCGGCCCAGTAGGCGTAGTTGTTGGAGGTGTCGACGAAGGTGCCGCCGGCCTCGACGAAGCGGTCGAGGATCGCGTAGGACGTCTCGACGTCCGTGTCCGTGCCGAAGCGCATCGCGCCGAGGGCGAGCTTGCTGACGCGCCGTGCTCCGGCGCCCGTTCCGATGGTCGTGTATCTCATGCGATCCACGCTCCGGCTTCGTGCGCGCTCGAAGTCAACGGGTTTGAGGTCGCGGGGGTCTCGACAGGCTCGACCACCGGATACGCATGTCTCCTAGACTGGTGTCAGCACCCCCTGTCTTCCTGATCGGGGGCTCTCGTGCATGCCGCATCCCTTTGGAGTCACCCGTGATCCTCGCCCCGCTCGCCGATCTCGTCCTGCGCGATGCCGCCCTGAGCGAGGTGATGGCGGAGGCCAAGGGCGGCCGGATGCTGGCGCTCGACGTCACCGGACCGGAGGCGCTGCGTCCGTTCGTGGTCACCGGTCTCGTACGCCAGGAGCGCACCGTCCTCGCGGTGACCGCGACCTCTCGCGAGGCCGAGGACCTGGTCAACGACCTGACCGACCTGCTCCCGCCCGACTCGGTGGCCCTCTACCCGAGCTGGGAGACGCTTCCCCACGAGCGACTCTCCCCGCGCAGCGACACCGTCGGGCGTCGCCTGGCGGTGCTCCGCCGTCTCCGCCACCCCGACGCCGACGGCGCCCACGGTCCGCTGAAGGTCGTCGTCGCCCCGGTCCGCAGCGTGCTCCAGCCGCAGGTCAAGGGTCTCGGCGACCTGGAGCCCGTGGAGCTGATCAAGGGCCAGGAAGCGGCCCTCGACGACGTCGTCCAGAAGCTTGCCGACGCGGCCTACTCGCGCGTCGACCTGGTCGAGAAGCGCGGCGAGTTCGCCGTCCGAGGCGGCATCGTCGACGTCTTCCCGCCCACCGAGGAGCACCCGGTCCGGGTGGAGTTCTGGGGCGACGAGATCGACTCGCTTCGCCACTTCGCGGTCGCCGACCAGCGGGCGATCCCGCCCGAGCACGGCGGCGAGACCGAGCGGCTGTGGGCGCCTCCCTGCCGCGAGCTCCTGCTCACCCCGGAGGTGAGGGCGCGAGCCAAGGCGCTCGGCGAGGCCCACCCCACCCTGGTCGAGCTCACCGACAAGATCGCCGCCGGGATCGCGGTAGACGGCATGGAGTCGCTCGCGCCCGCGCTCGTCGACGACATGGAGCTGCTCCTCGACCTGATCCCGGAGAACAGCCACGTCCTCCTGCTCGACCCCGAGCGGATCCGCAGCCGTGCCCACGACCTGGTCGCCACCGCCGACGAGTTCCTCGGCGCCTCCTGGGCCGCCGCGGCCAGCGGGGGAGTCGCCCCGATCGACCTCTCGGCGGCTTCCTACAAGGACTTGGCCGACGTGCGCGCCCACGCCATCTCTCAGGGCAAGCCGTGGTGGTCGGTCAGCCCGTTCGGCCTGGATGACGCCGACTCCGATCTTGCCGACCCGGATGTGGTCGGGGTCCCGGCCCGCAAGATCGACTGGCAGCCCGCGAAGGCCTACCGCGGCGACACCGCCGCGGCCCTGGCCGACATCGAGCGCTGGCGCGACGACAGCTACCGGGTGGTCGTCGTCCAGCCCGCGCACGGCACGGCGCAGCGTACCGTCGAAGCCCTGGGGGAGCGAGACGTCCCGGCCCGCCTGGCAGAGGGTGACGAAGAGACCGCCAAGCCGGTCCACAAGACGGTCACCGTCGTCCACGCCCGGCTCAACCACGGCTTCCTCGACGAGGCCAACCAGCTGGTCGTGCTCACCGGCGAGGACATCTCCGGCCAGAAGTCGTCGACGCGCGACATGGTCAAGATGCCGACCCGGCGCAAGAAGCAGATCGACCCGCTCGAGCTGAAGCCCGGCGACTATGTCGTCCACGAGCAGCACGGGGTCGGGCAGTTCATCGAGATGAAGCAGCGCGAGGTGCAGGGCGCGACCCGCGAATACCTCGTCCTGGAGTACGGAGCCTCCAAGCGTGGCGCGCCGGCCGACCGGCTCTACGTCCCCGCCGACGCCCTCGACCAGGTCACCAGGTACGTCGGCGGCGAGCAGCCCAGCCTCGACCGGCTCGGTGGCGCCGACTGGCAGAAGCGGAAGGCCCGCGCCCGCAAGGCGGTCCGCGAGATCGCCGCCGAGCTGATCAAGCTCTACGCCGCCCGCCAGGCGACCAAGGGCTTCCAGTTCGGCCCCGACAACCCCTGGCAGCGCGAGCTCGAGGACGCGTTCCCGTTCCAGGAGACCGCCGACCAGCTCGCGGTCATCGACGAGGTCAAGCAGGACATGATGCGGCCGGTGCCGATGGACCGGCTGGTCTGCGGCGACGTCGGCTACGGCAAGACCGAGATCGCGGTGCGCGCGGCGTTCAAGGCAGTCCAGGACGGCAAGCAGGTCGCGGTGCTGGTGCCGACGACACTGCTGGTCTCCCAGCACCTGTCGACCTTCATGGAGCGGATGTCCGGCTTCCCGGTCAACGTGCGCGGCCTGTCCCGGTTCCAGACCGACAAGGAGGCCACCGAGGTCATGGCCGGCCTCGCCGACGGCACCATCGACATCGTCGTCGGCACCCACCGCCTGTTCAACAAGGACATCCGGTTCAAGGACCTCGGCATGATCGTCGTCGACGAGGAGCAGCGCTTCGGCGTCGAGCACAAGGAGGCGATGAAGCGCCTGCGCACCTCCGTCGACTTCCTGTCCATGTCCGCGACCCCGATCCCGCGGACGCTCGAGATGTCGATCACCGGCATCCGGGAGATGTCCACGATCACCACACCGCCCGAGGAGCGACACCCGGTCCTGACGTACGTCGGTGCCTACGAGGACCGCCAGATCGTGGCCTCGGTGCGGCGTGAGCTGCTTCGCGAGGGCCAGGTCTTCTACATCCACAACCGGGTCAACTCGATCGAGAAGGCGGCCGCGCGGATCCGCGAGCTCGTCCCCGAGGCGCGGGTCGCCGTCGCCCACGGTCAGATGAACGAGAAGCAGCTCGAGCAGGTGATGGTCGACTTCTGGGAGAAGGAGTTCGACGTGCTGGTGTGCACCACGCTGGTCGAGTCGGGCCTCGACGTCTCCAACGCCAACACCATGATCATCGAGCGCGCCGACACCCTCGGCCTCTCCCAGCTCCACCAGCTGCGCGGCCGCGTCGGCCGCTCCCGCGAGCGCGCCTACGCCTACTTCCTCTACCCCGGCGAGAAGCCGCTCACCGAGACCGCCCACGAGCGCCTCGCGACCCTGGCGCAACACTCCGACCTCGGCGGCGGCATGGCGATAGCGATGAAGGACCTCGAGATCCGCGGCGCCGGCAACCTGCTCGGTGGCGAGCAGTCCGGCCACATCGCCGATGTCGGCTTCGACCTCTACGTACGACTGGTGGGCGAGGCCGTCGCCGAGTTCAAGGCCGGCCCGGACGGGGCTGCCGAGGAGTTCAACGAGGTACGCATCGAGCTCCCCGTCGACGCCCACCTGCCCCACGACTACATCCCCTCGGAGCGGCTGCGGCTCGAGATCTACAAGCGCCTGGCCGAGGTCCGCTCCGACGAGGACGTCGAGTCTGTCGCCGCCGAGCTCCTCGACCGCTACGGCAAGCCGCCGGCCGAGGTCTCCTCGCTCCTGCAGGTCGCCCGCTTCCGCGCCCGCGCCCGCCAGGCCGGCGTCACCGAGGTCACCCTGGCCGGCAAGAACGTACGCTTCCACCCCGTCTCGCTGCCCGACTCCCGCGTCGTCCGGCTCAACCGGATGTACCCGAAGTCCCTGGTCAAGCCGCAGCTGGACACCATCATGGTCCCGCGCCCGGTCTCCTCCGGCTTCCCGGCCAAGCCCCTCGACGGCCCGGATCTCCTGGACTGGGCCAGAGTCGTCATCGACGCGATCATCGACCCGCTCACCTGAGCCCAGGTGTTGGGGTCTCGCGTCGCGGGTCAGGCGAGCGCTGGGACGGCGGCGGGGAGGTAGGGGGTGATGTTGCGCAAGGCGCGCTCGATGTACTCCTCCTTCTCCCCGACCGGGGCCACGTAGTGGAGAGCGCCTTCGGCGGCCTCTTGGCCCTTGAGGCGGCTGATGATCCAGGCCGCGAGGTAGTGCGAGGCGAGGCAGCCGCCCGCGGTCGCGACGTTGTCCTTGGCGTAGAAGGGCTGGTTGAGGACCTCGACACCGGCGGCGACGACCCACGGCTTGGTGATGAGATCGGTGCAGGCCGGGACGTCCTCGAGCAGTCCGAGTCTGGCCAGGACGAGCGCGCCTGAGCACTGGGCGGCGATGAGCTGGCGCGACGGGTCGAGGCGTCGCAGCACGTCCATGATCGCGGGATCCTCGACGACCTCGCGGGTAGCGACACCGCTGCCGACTATGACTGCGTCAGCCTCGCAGGCCTCTTCCAGCGTCGACATCTGCTCGATCACAACACCGTTCATCGACGTCACCTTCGGGCTCGGCGTGGCTATGGTGACGCGCCAGTCGTCGCCTTTGATCCGGTTGAGGACGCCAAGGGCGATGAGGGAGTCGAGCTCGTTGTAGCCCTCGAAGGTGAGGATGGCGATGTGCACGATGGGGTCCTTTCGAAGCGGTGCGAGCAACGCTAGGGACCGACGATTGGCACAGTCAAAGAATTGTCATGCATACAATCCGCGGGTGGCAGCTGGATCGAAGACGGCACCGTCGCTCGCCTCGAAGACGGCAAGCGCGACGACGCTCGTGCCCGTCAAGCCCTCGCCCGGCGGGAGCTGGCCGACCTGCGCGTCATCGGCCATCCTTCGTCGTACTTCGCCTGGCTGCCGCTACCGGAAGGCGCGCGAGCCGACCGCATCGCCGGCACGCTATCCAGGCAGCAGATCGCGGTAGCAACGGCCGAACCCTTCAGCACCGCGCCACAGACCCCGCAAGCCATCCGGGTAGCGCTTGGCTCCACCGATCTGGTCACTCTCGCAACGACCTTGCGAACCCTTCGACGGGTTGTGCACGACGATCCGTACGCATAGGTGCTCGTCGCAGGGGTGAGGCGACGAGCCCGCGAGGTCTAGAGGATCATCTCCGCCAGGGCGGTGGTGGTTTCGTGGCGAAACTCAGCAAGGAGTACGGATGCCGCTGAGGCTGCGGTGGCGATGGTCTCGTTGGGAACGTCGCACGTCCTCAGGGCCGCCGCGGCGATGCGGTTCGCGCGCTCGGGGGTCATCGTCAGCCCGGCGTTGCGGATGACCGTGACAACCTCGACCGAGTGCATCAACATCTCGCCGAGCTCCCTGGCGTCGAAGTCGGAGGCGACGTTGGGCGACGCAACCTGCATGCCGAGCCGGCCGTAGGCGTCGACGAGCTCTTGGCGTGCGTCGCGGAACTCGGCGTAGACCTCGCTGTTGGCCACATCGGCCTGCCCGTAGAGAAAACCCTCGTTGTAAGGCGCCTCGACCAGGGTGCGGATGTCGACGAGAGTGAGCAGGTAGAGCGCGGTCTCGTGGGTCTCGGGTGGCCCCCGGGTCGATCGCCTGCGGGGCCTGCTTGGTCTCGTCCACGTCCTGATCCTCCGATCACAACCACCACTTGGATCGGCCAAGGCGGCGGGGCGTGAGAGTCGCACCCACCCGGTGCACACTCGGGGCTCCCGCCGCCCCGGCCGTGTTCCCAATCTGCCGTCCGAGGTGTGTCTGAACCACCGGGACAAGCAGTGAACATCCGCCCAAGACCTCCCCGTGTGACGGGGAGGTTGTGACACGATGGGTGTATGAGTATCGACGCCAGCGGGCGTCCTTCGAAGCCGACCAGTCAACGCCGGGAACGACGAGAGTGGTCAGCTGCGCTACGCGAACAGGGATCGACCTGGGTCGAGGTCGCCGATGCCTTCGCCGACAGGTACGGCGTGAATCCACGGGCTGCATTCCGCCTTGCTCGCGATTGGAGCCAGCGCGACGCTGCGGCTCAGTGGAACCGACGCTGGCCCGATGACCCGAAGACTTTCAAGAACTTCTCTTACTGGGAGCAATGGCCTGGGTCTACCGGTTACGCACCGTCTCTCGACGTTCTTGCCCGGATGGCTGAGCTGCCTCCATCACCGCATCCGACATCTTCGCCCGATACGTCGCGCGATCGAGATACGTCAGCTGCATGCCTCGCGAAACCGCGTACTGGAGCGAGGCGTTCAACGGTAGATGCTCCTCGCCGCGGATCACCCCGATCGTGCTGAACCCGAAGTAGGAGCCCACAGCAGCGGTCGCCCGGATGTGGTTCGAGTACGCCCCACCGAACGTCAGCAGGGTCTCGGACCCCTGCTCCCGAGCAGTCGCGATGTTGTACTTCAGCTTCCGCCACTTGTTCCCGGGAATCTCCGGATGGATCAGATCATCACGCTTCAGCAGAACCTGCACGCCCGCAGCCGCGGATCGTTCGTCGTCGATCTCGACAAGCGGCGACGGCAGGCAAAGCTCCGTGATCAGCCGATCCTCCACGTCGCCAGCATGACAGGTCGGCACGCGGCAACACCCTCTGCGCGGACGAACGAAAATTCGTTCGCGCCACGGTCAGTCGAACTGTCGAGCGCGTTGAGGTGCCCGCCCTTCGACTTGATCTGCTGACGCCTTCCCGATTATTCGGGCATGGTGTGAGCAGGAGGACGACCAGATGACATCAGCTGCACCTCGCGCAACGTCAAGGCCCCTCAGGTTGACTGTGGGCTCACTGGTTCTGCGCGATTTCGAGGCGGGCGATGCCGACGACCTACATGCCATCGTTGGCGATGACCGGGTCACCTATTGGCTGAGCCTCGAGTCTCTGAGTCGGGACGAGACGCAGTCCCTTCTCGACGGGATCCTGGAGCGACAGCCCGACACTCCACGCAGCGAGTTCTACCTCGCCATCACTGAGTCAGCATCGCCCGAGGTCATCATCGGCTTCGTCCGGCTCGGCCTGATGGGGGTCAAGGCAGCTGACCTGGGTTATGTGTTGCGACCCGAGTGGCAGGGCCGAGGCATTGCCCGAGCGGCAGTCTCGCGAACGATCGACTTCGGGCTCGGGGACCTCGGCCTGCACCGGATCACGGCAAATATCGGACCGATGAACACGTCGAGCATGCGGCTGGTGGAGTCGCTCGGGTTCCAGCGCGAGGGCACGATCCGGGACCACGTGCACACCAATGGCGCCTGGCGCGACAGCGTCTCCTTCTCACTGCTCGAAGGCGAGTGGTCGCTCGCATCCGATTGAGTCAGCGGCCCTGCGCAGCGCCTCGTGTGCCTGCTCGGAGGCGCGGGCGACGTCGGTGTCGATCTCGCAGAAGCGCGCGTCGTAGCCCGCATCGAGGACCTGGGCGTTGCCGACCGCGATCCGCTCCTTCAGCGTGTCGAGGTCGATCGGAGCGTCGGAGAGGTCGACTGCCTTGGGGGCCAGCCCGATCAGGAGGACTCGGTTCATGACGACGACGCTACTGACCGCCTCCCAGGCCCGAGCGCCGCCGACGCGTCCCATTCTGCGGCGACGTCGCTCCGAAACGTACGCCGGTGTCTGGCAGGATCGACGCATGACGATGGAGGCTTTCGGCGAGCAGTCCTTCCCTGAGGAGCCCTTCGGCAACGAGTGGGACACCGAGCCCGGGTGGCTCTCCGAGGAGGAGCTGGGCGAGACCCGCGGGCGGGTGCCCATCCTCTACGTGGAGGCGGTCCCGGTGCGGGTCGACCCCGACGGCCGGGTGACCGAGGTCGGACTGCTGCTGCGCGGCTCACCCACGACCGGGACGATCACCCGGTCGCTGGTCTCGGGCCGGGTGCTGCACGGTGAACGGATCCGCGACGCGCTGATGCGCAACCTGGAGAAGGACCTCGGCCCGGTCGCTTTCCCGACCCTTCCGCTGACCACGGTGCCGGTGACCGTCGCCGAATACTTCCCCTGGCCCGGCGAGCGCTTCCAGGACCCGCGCCAGCACGCGGTCTCGCTGGTCTACGTGATCCCGGTGACCGGCGAGTGCGAGCCGCGCCAGGACGCCCTGGAGCTGTCCTGGATGACACCGGCCGAGGCTGCCTCCGACGCGGTCGTCGGTGACATGGAAGGTGGGCGCGGAGCGCTGCTGCGGCAGTGCCTGAGCGCCTTCGGGGCGCTGGATTGAGCCCAGCAGACGGCGAGGGCGGGACGTACGCCTCGGGGGAGGGGCTCGTCGAGTTCCTCGATCTGATGCGGCTGATGCGTGAGCGCTGCGTGTGGAAGTCGTCGCAGACGCACGCGACGCTGGCGCCGTACCTGCGCGAGGAGTCCGACGAGGTGCTCGAGGCCATCGACGAGGGCGACCCCGAGCATCTCAAGGACGAGCTCGGCGACCTGCTGCTCCAGGTCTACTTCCACGCCGCCATCGCCGAGGAGGCCGGCGAGTTCACCATGGACGACGTCATCGCCGGGCTGACCGCCAAGATGAAGCGCCGCAACCCGCACGTCTTCGGCCCCGAAGCCGATTCCGGGCGTCGCTACACCATCGACGAGGTCGAGCAGCTCTGGCAGGCCGCCAAGGCCGCCGAGCGCGCCCACCCCGCCGAGTAGGCGAGACGTCACCCAGGTCGGCCGAGACGTCACCTACGTCGGCCGACAGGGCATCTCGCTGCCCTCTCGGTCGACGGGAGCGACGCCTCGGCCGGCGTACGTGACGTCTCGGCCGACCGGGGTGACCTTTCGCGGAGCGAGGGGGATGAGCATGGCCGCGAGGGCGGCGCCGAGGGCGATGAGGGCGAGGAAGCCGAAGCCGTTGATGTAGCCCTGCTCCGCCGGGTAGCCCGACGGCAGGGTCTCGGCGGTGACGATGGAGGTCATCACCGCGGAGCCGATGGTGCCGCCGACGGTGCGGATGTTGGCGTTCATCCCGGTGGCCACGCCGGTGTGCTCCGGTGGCACCGCGGCCACGACGGCGTTGGCGAGGTTGGCGAAGACCAGGCCGGTGCCGAGACCGGAGAGGCCTGCGGCGACGCACATCTGCCACGGCTCGTCATGGACGAAGGCGACCATGACCAGCGAGACCGCGGTGAGCAGACCGCCGATGACCAGGATGCTGCGCATCCCGATGAGGTCTGCGAGCCGAGCGCTGACGAGTCCGCACAGGAACGAGGTGATGGCCGTCGGCAGCATCAGGTAGCCGGCGACGGTGACCGACGCGCCGAACCCGTATCCGGCCGATGCCGGGGTCTGGGTCAGCTGCGGGATGAAGCCGAAGGAGGCGTACATCGCGATGCCGATCATCAGGGCGACCAGGTTGGCCGTCCATACGCCGCGACGGCCCATCAGCCGCAGGTCGACCAGCGGCAGCCGCGCGGTCCACTCGACGCGGATCCAGGCGGCCAGGAGCACTACCGCGGCGCCGAGCAGGCCGATGGTGGCGGGCGCGGTCCAGCCCCACGACGGTGCCTGGCTGACGCCGAGGAGGAGCGCGACCAGCCAGCCGGCGAGCAACAGAGCGGGGAGCAGCGGGATCGGCTCACGGGTGAGCACGGGCGACTCGGGCACCATCCGCAGCGCGCAGATCGCGGCACCGGCCGCGACCAGCGCGGGCAGCAGGAACAGAGCCCTGAAGCCGAGGGTCTCGGCGACCGGACCGGCCAGCACGATCCCGGCCGCGAAGCCCATCGAGAGCAGGGACGAGGTCAGCGCGATCGCACCGGCGACGCGCTCCTTGGGCAGCTCGTCACGCAGGATCGCGAAGGCCAACGGCAAGGTCCCGCCACCCAGCCCCTGCAGGACCCGGGCGCCGATCATCACCTCGATGCTCGGGGCCGCGGCGGCGAGGAGGGCGCCGGCGGTGAGAGCGGCCAGGCTCCACACGTACATCCGCCGCTTGCCGAAGGAGTCGCCCATCCTGCCGATGATCGGGGTCGCGACCGACGCCGAGAGCAGGAAGGCGGTCAGGATCCAGGACCCGGTCGCCTGGTCGGTCTCCAGCTCGGTCTGGATCAGCGGCATCGTCGGCACGGAGACCGACTGCAGCAGTGAGTAGGAGCAGACGCCGATGGCGACGATGGCGAAGGTGAGGCGGGGGCTGGTATGGGGCACGGACATCGCCGCAAAGTTTAGCTTGGCTAACTGTATTTCACGAACCGTTTCGCTCGCCGTGGCACCTGCGAGCTCCGGCCCGCCACCTGACGGTGGCGGGCCGGAGCCGAGATGATTCTCAGCGCTTGGGGGCCTTGCCGAGGTCGAGGAAGAGCGTCTCCCCGGTGGCATCGTCGAGGCCGTCGTTGTCGGTGACCGCGTAGGCGTGACCGTCCGCGCCGATCGTGAAGCCCTCGAGCTTCTCCTGGGTCCATCCGTTGGTGCGCTGCAGGGCAGGCAGCAGGTCGTACGCCAGGCGCTTGCGCAGCGGGGTCACGGGGCTGAGTCCGGTGGTGCCTCGGCGGGGCAGCTCGACTGTGTAGACCTGCTTGATCGCGGCGGTGGTTCCGTTCTGCTTGTCGCGCTCGACCACGGCGAGGGTGTCGTCGTCGACGGCCGTGATCTCGGAGAGCCCGAGCCAGTCGCCTGCCACCGAGGTCGACTCCAGGCGGTAGCCGAACCACTCCCACTCGCCCGTGGCGGGGGTGTAGCGACCGATCCGGGCTGTGCTCGCGCCGTCCACGCCGGGCTTCTTCGCGGTCGAGTCGGCCCACAGCGGGCGTTGGAGCGCGACGTACACCTTCTCCGAGCGACGCTTTCCGGTCACCGTGACACCTTCGAGGCCCCACTTGCCCACCTTCGCCGCGATCTCCGTAGGTAGCGGCACCGTCTCGGCGATGCGGCCGTCGCGGTCGAGACGGAGCAGGGCGTTCCCGGTGCCGCTCTCGCCCTCGTCGGCGACCCAGAAGCCACCGCCGCGACGGGCGGCCAGCCCCTCGATGTCGAGCCCCTCGGCCACCTTGCCCGAGGCGTCGGTGACGTCGAGAACGTCTGCGATCACGGCGGGGGAGCGGCGTACGTTCAGGGTGTAGATCCTGCCCGTCGCATAGGCGGAGTCGCTGGCGGCGTAGAGCTTGCCGGGCTCGCCGGGCACCTTCGAGAGCGCGCTGAGCGCGCCCCAGCCGATCGGCTTGCCGTTCGGGGAGGCCGACTCGACGCTCGGGAAGGACGATGACCTCCGACCGAACCCGTAGAGCGAGACCGAAGCCCGCACCAGGTCCTTGGCAGAGTCCTTCTCCGAGGAGATCGCGAGCAGGTTCCGCGACGGGATCGGCAGCAGCCCCTCGGGCCCGTTGGTCGCCGGCAGCACCTGCTTCAGCCTCGGCGAAGAGGGCGTACGCATGTCATAGACGGCCACGAAGTTGCTGCGCTCGGAGCCGACGAAGGCGTACGGCACTCCACCGAAGGTCTCGAACGCCAGCCCCTCGGGCTCGGCCCCCTTCTTGGCGGCGCGGTCGTTGTTGTGCAACCCGTGCTTCGTGGCGATGTCCTCGAAGGTGGATCCGGCGTCCCAGACCACCTCTCCGGTCGCGGCGCGGAAGACGGTCCAGCCGCGGGTGCCGCCCTTCCAGTCGCCCTCGTTGGCGGTGGCGACCAAGCCCTTGCCGACCCACTGGATCGAGTCGGGCTCGCGTGGCGCGTCGATGGTGTCGACCGGGTCGAACCGCCCGTTCTTGGTCGTGTCCACACCCTTCACGACCGCGTTCCCGGCGCTCCAGACGGTCTCGACGGTCGCGGACGGGAGGTCGATGATCACGACGCCGTTGTTCTCCTGCAGCGTCAGCGCGAGCTGGTTGTCGGCGTTGATGTCGACGTACTCCGGCTCGGCATCCTCCGGCGCCTCCAGCCCGTCGAGCAGCGAGGCGGGCAGCGCCACGTCGGTGATCCGCCACTCGGCCGGCCCGCCGTCGAGACCCACGATCTTGACCGATCCGGCCGGCGCCTGGGGCGGGTCGCCCTCCTCGCCACCGGCCGGGGTGACAGCCTCGTTGCGCTGGTTCTCCATCGCGATCGCGGCGTACGTCCCGTCCGGGCTGACCGCGATCGAGTCGGGTTGACCACCCAGGTCGTAGGAGGCCACCTCCTCGTGCGGGGCGGCCAGCGAGATCACGTCGATCCGTCCGGCGCGGGTGCCGATCGCAGGCTCCTCGTCCTGCCACTCGGTGTCCTCGAGCCCGGGGTAGGTCGACTCGTCGACGACGACGAGCGCGTGGTCGCCCACGATCGAGACCGACGTGGGCGAACCGCCCTTGCCGCCGGAGACGTCGTGGCTGCCGATCCCCTCCGGTGAGGAGGGGTCGGTGATGTCCAGGAAGCCGATCCGGCCGCCGGCCGCATCGGTGTAGGCCAGCGTCATCCCGTCCTCGGAGACCGCCGAGATCTCGGCGACGGTCGCGTCGGCCGGGTCGACCCCGGCGGGCACGTTCTGGAAGACGGGGTAGGTCGCGAGCCGGCTGAACTCGCGGTGCCTGCCCGGATCGGCGGTGGCGGTGCCACCGAGCACGGTCATCAGCGAGACGCCCAGGCCCCCGATGGCCAGGACGCCGACCCCGGCGAGTGCGAGGCGGTTCTTGTGGAGAAGCATCTGAGGTTTTCCTCTCGGGGGATTGTTGCCGGAGGAACGATCCGGGCACCGCCGCACCTGTTGGCATCGACGTGATGACGAGGTGCCGACCTCGGCGTGAACACCAGGTGGGCGCTGGCAGGAGAGGTCCTACCGACCGGTTAACGTTCCAATCGCCAGGCCCATCCGGCCGGGTAATAGGCTGACGGACGACACCCCGTCCCTGACCCCAGGAGTAGTTCAGTGGCATCGATCGAAGCCGTAGGCGCCCGCGAGATCCTCGATTCACGAGGCAACCCGACCGTTGAAGTCGAGGTCGTCCTCGACGACGGCACCTTCGCCCGCGCCCAGGTTCCCAGCGGCGCCTCCACGGGCGCCTTCGAGGCCGTCGAGCTGCGCGACGGCGGCGAGCGCTACGGCGGCAAGGGTGTGCAGAACGCCGTCACTGCCGTCGTGGAGACGCTCGCGCCCGCGATCGAGGGCTTCGACGCCGACGACCAGCGCGCCATCGACCAGGCGATGATCGAGGCCGACGCGACTCCCAACAAGGCGACGGCGGGCGCCAACGCCATCCTCGGGGTCTCGCTCGCCGTGGCGAAGGCCGCCGCCGACTCGGCGGGCCTCTCCCTGTTCCGCTACGTCGGTGGCCCCAACGCCCACGTGCTCCCGGTCCCGATGCTCAACATCCTCAACGGTGGCTCCCACGCGGACTCCAACGTGGACATCCAGGAGTTCATGATCGCGCCGATCGGCGCACCGACCTTCGCCGAGGCGCTGCGTGTCGGTGCCGAGGTCTACCACGCGCTCAAGTCCGTGCTGAAGGAGAAGGGCCTGGCCACCGGCCTCGGTGACGAGGGTGGCTTCGCGCCCAACCTGGACTCCAACCGCGCCGCCCTCGACCTGATCGCCGAGGCGGTCGGCAAGGCCGGCTACGAGCTCGGCAAGGACGTCGTCCTCGCGCTCGACGTGGCCGCCTCCGAGTTCTACCAGGACGGGGCGTACCTCTTCGAGGGCGCCAAGAAGACCGCCGAGGAGATGACCTCCTACTACGAGGAGCTCGTCGCTGCCTACCCGATTGTCTCCATCGAGGACCCCCTCGACGAGGAGGACTGGGACGGCTGGAAGGCGATCACCGACGCCATCGGCTCCAAGACCCAGCTCGTCGGCGACGACCTGTTCGTCACCAACGTCGAGCGCCTCGCCCGCGGCATCGCGGGTGGCCAGGGCAACGCCCTGCTGGTCAAGGTCAACCAGATCGGCACGCTCACCGAGACCCTCGACGCGGTCGACATGGCCCACCGCGCCGGCTTCAAGACGATGATGTCCCACCGCTCCGGCGAGACCGAGGACACCACCATCGCCGACCTCGCTGTCGCCGTCGGCTCCGGCCAGATCAAGACCGGTGCCCCGGCCCGCTCGGAGCGCGTCGCGAAGTACAACCAGCTCCTCCGCATCGAGGACGAGCTCGGCGAGGCCGCCCGCTACGCCGGCGCCTCGGCGTTCCCGCGCTACCAGGCCTGATCCAGCGCCGAGTCGGCGCATCCTGACAAGATTCCTGCCGAGTCGGCGCGTCATGACGAGCCGACTCGGCGAGGTTTGCGGTCAGGATGCGCCGACTCGCTGGTCTCAGATGGGAGGATGAGCGACGTGGCAATGCAGGGACCGGGACAGAGCAAGCGCGTACGCGGTCCTCGGGCCCCGCAGGGCCCGGGGCGGCGGCCGCGCGCCCCGATCGCGGCCCGGCCGGCATCGATCGGCGGCCTCGAGACGCTGCGCAAGCGGCTGCGCCGGCCCAGGCTCACCGGCCGGGCGATGATGATCATCCTGGTCGTCGCGGTGCTGGTGATCTCCTACGCCTCGTCGCTGCGTGCCTACATCCAGCAGCGCAACGACATCAACGCCCTCCAGACCGAGATCGCCGAGCGCAAGGAGCACATCAAGCGGCTCGAGGAGCAGACCCGGCGCTGGGAGGACCCGGCCTACGTCCAGCAGCAGGCTCGGGAGCGGTTCGGGTATGTGATGCCCGGCGAGACGGCGTACGTCGCCCTCGACGAGAACGGCGAGCGGATCCAGACCGAGCCGGAGCTCACCGACCCCGACTCGGTGGGCAGTGCGGAGCAGCCGAAGGCGTGGTGGGACGATGCGTGGGGTTCCGTGCTGCTGGCCGGTGACCCGCCGGAGCAGACAGGAGACGGGCCGGAGTCGAAGATCGACCCGCCCAAGCAGAAGAAGGACTGAAGACATGGCCATCGATCCCAAGGACGTGTCCGCGATCGCGGCACAGCTGGGACGCGAGCCACGGGGGATCCACGAGGTCGGGCACCGCTGCCCGTGCTCGTTGCCCGACGTGGTGACCACCGAGCCACGGCTGCCCAACGGCACGCCGTTCCCCACGACCTTCTATCTCACCTGCCCGCGTGCGGCCTCGAAGATCGGCACCCTCGAGGGCACCCATGTGATGAAGGACATGGAGGCGCGGCTGGCCACGGACGAGGAGCTCGCTGCCGCCTACGCCAAGGCCCACGAGGCCTATCTCGAGGCTCGCTACGAGCTCGGAGACCCGCCCGAGATCCACGGCATCTCCGCAGGTGGGATGCCGAATCGGGTCAAGTGCCTGCATGTCCTCGCGGGCCAGTCGCTCGCCCAGGGCCCGGGCGTCAACCCCCTCGGCGACGAGGTGCTCGAGCGGCTCGGTGAGTGGTGGAAGCCCGGCCCGTGCGTCGACCTGGAGCTCGAGGACGAGGAGCAGTGACCCGGCGGGTCGACCCTGTCGAGACCAAGGTCGCCGCCATCGACTGCGGCACCAACACGATCAAGCTCCTGATCGCCACGGTCACGCCCGACGGCCTGACCGAGGACGTGCGCGAGGCCCGCATGGTCCGCCTCGGCCAAGGTGTCGACCGCACCGGTGTGCTCGCGGACGAAGCTCTGGAGCGTGCCTTCGGAGCCATCGACGAGTACGCCGCGCTGATCCGCGAGCACGACGTCCAGAGAGTGCGCTTCGTCGCCACCTCGGCAACCCGGGACGCCGCCAACGCGGCGGTCTTCACCGACGGCGTACGCGCTCGCCTGGGAGTCACGCCCGAGGTCGTCACCGGGGCGGAGGAGGCGGCGCTCTCCTTCGGCGGCGCCGTCCGCAACCTGCGTGGCACCCCGCCGCCACCGCTGCTGGTGATCGACATCGGTGGCGGCTCGACCGAGCTGATCCTCGGCGAGGGTCCCACCCCGACCAGCAGCGACTCGATGGACATCGGCTCCGTTCGGCTCCACGAGCGCCATCTGCGCTCCGACCCGCCCACGCGGGCGGAGATCGAGGCCTGCGTACGCGACATCGATGACCACCTCGATGGCTGCCCCGTCGACCCGGCGGCCGCCGGTTCCGTGGTCGTGGTCGGCGGCACCGCCGTCCAGCTGACCATGGGGCTGCTCGAGCTGGCTGTCTACGACCGCACCGTCACCGACCACGCGGCGTTCACTCCCGACGAGGTCTACGGGCTCGTCCAGCGGCTGCTCACGATGACCGTCGAGGAGAGGCTCGCGCTGCCCTGGATGCACCCGGGGCGAGCCGACGTGATCGCGGCCGGCGGGCTGATCCTCGACCGGATCCTGAGGCGCTCACGTGCCGGCTCTCTGCTGGTCTCCGAGTCCGACATCCTCGACGGAATAGCCTGGTCCGTTAGAGACTAGGCATGTCGGGGGACTTGATCTTGTGTATGGCGCCTAGGTTTGGGTTCACCGACCACCCATCAAACAGAACCAAACCGTCTCTCGGAAGGTCAAGAAGTGAAGAAGCTCATCCTGTTTGCCATCGCTGCCGCTGGTGTCGGCGTGTTGGTCAAGAACAAGTCTGAGCAGCTGAAGGCCGGCGCGAACAAGGTCAGCCATGACCCGCGCGTCCAGTCGGCCCTCGCGACCGCCTCGGAGAAGGCGGCGCCCCTCAAGGAGAAGGCTGCTCCCTATGCCGAGGCCGCCATGGCCAAGGCGAGTCCCTATGCCGCCACGGTGAAGGAGAAGGCCGGTCCGTACGCGGAGCAGGCCCGGGAGAAGGTCGCGGCCGCGGCTGACGTCGCCTCCGAGAAGCTGCACCACACCGAGTCGGCCTCCGAGTCCACCGCTACGCCTGCCGCAGGCGCCTCTGTCGCGGAGGCTCCGCCCGCGCCCGAGTCGGCCACGGACTCCTCCTCGACCAGCGAGTACGGCGGCTACCCGCCGGCTCCGCCGGCGCCGTCCGCCCCGCAGGCTGGGGTCACCGGTGACCCGCTCACCGACCCGATCGCGCCCGCCGACCCCTACGCCACCGAGGTGCCGCCCCCGCCGGCCGGCTCCGACTCCGACTCGGACAAGACCTCCTACGACGACCTGGGCGGCGGCGACACCGCCGTCAAGCCCACCTCGGAGACCGCACCCGAGTTCGCTCCCGAGCCTGTCGAGCCCTCCGAGGAGGAGAAGGACAAGTGGTTCCGCGGCTGATCCAGCCGTCGAAGTCCATCTGAGTCACCCGCGTTCCGCCATCGGCGGGCCGCGGGTGACAATGGTTTGGTGACCATCCACGCCATCACCGTCCTGGGACACGACCGCCCGGGGATCATCGCCGACGCCACCGCCCGCCTGGCCGGACTCGGGCTGAACCTCGAGGACTCGACGATGACCCGGCTGCGAGGTCACTTCGCGATGACGCTGCTCTGCGCGGGAGAGGCGACCACGGAGGCCATCAGGGCCGACCTCGAGCCGATCGCGTCCGACGGCACCCTGACGGTCACGGTCTACGAGCTCCCCGAGGAGCAGGCTGCGGCCGGAGCAGGCCGGCTCTTCGTACTCTCCGTGCACGGTGGTGACCGCCCCGGCATCGTCTCCACGGTGACCGCCGAGATCGCCGCCGCCGGCGGCAACATCACCGATCTCACCACCCGTCTCTCCGGCGACCTCTACGTCGTCGTCGCCGAGCTCGAGCTGCCGGCCGACGCCGACGTCGCAGTGCTGGAGTCCGCGATCGAGCGGGTCACCCAGGAGCTCGGCGTCGACGCCAGCCTGCGACCGATCGAGGCCGACGACCTGTGAGCGAGATCAATGAACGGGTCGTCGCCTGGACGGAGGCCGAGCTGGAGGTCGAGGGCAAGGTCCTCGACGTCGTACGCGCCCCCGCGCAGGTCCTGTCCGTGCCCGGGGAGGACGTCGACCCGACCGCTCCCGAGACCGTCCAGCTCGCCGCCGATCTGATCGCCACCATGCGCGTCTCGCCCGGGTGCGTGGGCCTGGCCGCCGACCAGGTCGGGGTCTCGGCCCGGATCTTCTGCGTCGACGTCTCCACCCACGTCAAGACCAAGACCCACCACGGGACGTACGTCCTGTGCAACGCCGAGGTCGTCGAGGCCAGCCGCAACGAGAAGGCGCGCGAGGGCTGCATGTCCGTCCCCGACCTGACCGGTGACGTGAAGCGGGCCTCCCGCCTGAAGGTACGCGGCCAGCTCCCGGTCACCGGCGAGATCGTCGAGATCGTCACCGACGCCTTCGAGGCCCGCTGCCTGCAGCACGAGATCGACCACACCGACGGTCTGCTCTTCATCGACCGGGTTGCCGGGGCGCACGCGCTTCATCAGCGCCAGACATACTTATGACGCTAGGGTTTGCGCGAGCCCCGGTGTCCCAACTGGCAGAGGATGACGACTTAAACTCGTCCAGATGTGGGTTCGAGTCCCACCCGGGGCACTCTTTGTGTTCCTGGAACATCGGGGTTGTCCCGGACGTTGAGTGAGACACAGGGCCGGTACGCTGGCCGCAGGCGCCGCCACCGTGGCGGGGCCTTTCCAGTCGCTTTCGAGGAGTGACCACCAGATGCAGAGCAACAACCCGGTGTTCCGTCGGTCGGAGGGCTTCGGGCAGCCGTCGCACAACGCCTACGGCAACGCGACCTACGGCGGCAACGGAGCTCCGTACGCCGGCTATGGGCAGGACCCGAGCCAGTGGTCGACAGGCGGCCCCCAGGCCCCCACCACGAGCGCCCCCATGACGATCGACTCGGTGGTGCAGAAGGGTGCGATCACGCTCGGCGTCGTCGTCCTCACCGCCATCGCGACCTGGGTGATGACTCCCGACGTCACCTCCGGTGCCAACCTCGCGCCGCTCTACATGGCCGCGACCCTCGGTGCCGGTGCCGCTTTCATCCTGTCCCTGGTCAACTCGTTCAAGCGGGTGATCAGCCCGGCTCTGGTGTTGGCGTTCGCGGTTGCTGAGGGTGTTGCCCTCGGCGGGCTGAGCAAGGTCTTCGACGTCATGTTCGGCGGCGGCATCGTCGTCCAGGCCGTGATCGGCACCTTCGCCGCCTTCGCGGGCACCCTGGCCGCCTACAAGTTCTTCAACATCAAGGTCGGCGCGAAGTTCCGCACGTTCGTGATCGCTGCGATGTTCGGCATGGTGGGGCTGAGCCTGATGGAGCTCGTGCTCGGCATGTTCGGCTCCAGCTTCGGTCTTTTCGGCTTCGGCACCCTCGGCATGATCACCGCCATCGCCGGCCTCGCGCTCGGTGTGTTCATGCTGATCCTCGACTTCGACATGATCGAGCAGGGCATCGCCGCCCAGCTTCCTGAGCGTGAGTCGTGGCGCGCCGTCTTCGGCCTGACCGTCAGCCTCGTCTGGATCTACACCAACCTGCTCCGCCTCCTGGCGATCTTCCAACAGGACTGACCAACACATCGACGAACCGCCCGCTCCGGCAAGGAGCGGGCGGTTCGTTCGTACGTGACGGTGTTGGTCTCGGCTCGACCAGCGGGTGCTAGCGAGCGGGCTGCCGCACGGCGGGCGGGGGAGTCTCGGAGGGACGCTCGCCCCGGTGGGGCGGGCGCTGCTCGTTCTCGAAGGAGCGGGCCCGGGCCCAGTTGCGACCGACGCGGCCACGGGGGCGCGGCGCCGGGTCGATCTCGGTCCCTGGTCGGATGACGGCGCGGAGCGAGGCGGCCGCGAGCGGCATCACCTGCTTGCCGTTGTAGGTCTCCAGGATCGCGTTCTCGTCGCCCACGAGGCCGAGCACCGAGAGCGTCGGCGGGACCAGCACCTCGCCGAGGGCGTGGTAGCCGGCGGCGGAGGGGTGGAACAGGTCGGCGCCGAACCAGAACGCCGGGGTGGCCTTGAAGGCCGGCCCGAGGACATCACCCAGCGACACGGTGTGCCCACCGGCGCGGACGACGTGAAACATCTGGCCGGCGGCGATGCGGATCGACCAGGCTCGCATGATCGAGCGCAGCGGAGGCAGGATCGGGGTGGCCGTGCTGAGGTCGGGGACGGTGCCGACGAGCACCCTCACGCCGGCCTCCTGGAGCCGGATGACGGCCTGGGCGAGGTGGCTCACCGCGACCCGTGGGCGCACCCGGCGGATCACGTCGTTGGAGCCGACCAGGATGACCGCGATGTCGGCGTCGGCGGCGATCGCCTTCTCCACCTGCGGGTGCAGGTCGGAGGACTTGGCGCCGATCTCGGAGAGGTCGTGCAGCCGCACCGGTCGGTGTGCCTTCTCGGACACCCCGGAGGCGAGCACGGCACCGGGCGTGTCCTCGACCTCGGTCATCCCGTAGCCGGCGGCGCTCGAGTCACCGAGCAGAGCGATGTTGATCGGGCGGCCCGCCTGACGCGCTCCGTACCACCCTGTCGGGGAGGGAGCCACCGGCATCTTGACCTGGTGCGTCGCCCGGACGGCAAGCGCCGCTTCCGCGACGAGGATCCCGGCGAACGCAGCCGTCGCGGCCAGGACACCACCGCCGGCGTACGCGGTCTTGCGAGCCAGACTCTTCTTCGCCACGTGGACCACTCTAAAGTCTTCGACCCACTACCGGGCACTCAGTATCGGGATATAGGGGATCTCACCTAGTGGACATACGCTGGGGCCATGGAGTACGTCGACTCGCTACTGGACCTCATTGGCAACACTCCGCTCGTGCGGCTGGAGCGTGCATTGGACGGTGCCGGGGCCGCGGCCCCCGGTGAGGGCCCCCTGGTTCTGGCCAAGGTGGAATACCTCAACCCGGGTGGCTCGGTGAAGGACCGCATCGCTGTCCGGATGATCGATGCGGCCGAGGCTTCCGGTGAGCTCGAGCCCGGTGGGACGATCGTCGAGCCCACCTCCGGCAACACCGGCGTCGGCCTGGCGATGGTCGCCCAGCAGCGCGGCTACAAGTGCGTCTTCGTCTGCCCCGACAAGGTCAGCGAGGACAAGCGCAACGTGCTGAGGGCCTACGGTGCCGAGGTCGTCGTCGCGCCCACGGCCGTGCCGCCCGAGCACCCGGACTCCTACTACAACGTCAGCGACCGGCTCGCCTCGCAGCCGGGAGCCTGGAAGCCGAACCAGTACGCCAACTCCAACAACCCGCGCTCCCACTACGAGGAGACCGGCCCCGAGATCTGGCGCCAGACCGAAGGCAGGATCACCCACTTCGTGGCCGGCGTCGGCACCGGCGGCACGATCTCCGGGATCGGCCGCTACCTCAAGGAGCAGAACCCTGACGTCCAGGTGATCGGCGCCGACCCCGCCGGGAGCGTCTACTCCGGCGGCACCGGCCGGCCCTATCTGGTCGAGGGCGTCGGCGAGGACTTCTGGCCGGAGACCTACGACCGCGGCATCGCCGACCGGATCATCGAGGTCTCCGACGCCGACTCCTTCGCCTACACCCGCCGGCTCGCGCGCGAGGAGCAGTTGCTCGTCGGCGGCAGCGCCGGCATGGCTGCGTACGCCGCCAAGCAGCTGGCCACCGAGCTGGCCGGCACGCCGGAGGGGGAGAACGCCGTGATCGTCGTGCTGCTGCCCGACTCCGGCCGTGGCTACCTGACCAAGGTGTTCAACGACGAGTGGCTGGCGCAGTACGGCTTCGCGACCGGCGAGGCGGCCAAGCAGACCGTCGGCGATGTGCTGCGCGGCAAGTCCGGCCGGCTTCCCGACCTGGTCCACACCCACCCCGGCGAGACGATCGCCGAGGCGGTGCACATCCTGCAGGAGTACGGCGTCTCGCAGATGCCCGTGGTGCGCGCCGAGCCGCCGATCGTGGCTGCGGAGGTCGCCGGATCGGTCTCGGAGCGGACCCTGCTGGACGCGCTGTTCACCGGCAAGGCCAAGCTCACCGACCCGGTCGAGGAGCACATGTCCCCGCCGCTGCCCACGATCGGCTCCGGCGCCGGCGCCCAGGAGGCGGCCCACACGCTGGGCTCCTCCGACGCGCTGCTGGTGCACGAGGACGGCAAGCCCGTCGGTGTCCTCACCCGGCAGGACCTGCTCTTCTTCCTGACCACCTCCTGAGTCGAGTAGCGGTGGGGGAGCGCGTACGTCATGATTCGTCGTCATGATGGCGAACCCCCACCGCCGAGGCGGAGCTCACCGCCTGGTCGCGGTTGCAGCGGTGTCCGTGCTGGCTCTGTTCTCGTCGACCGCGTGCGGCGGTGACGAGGGCGGCAGCGGCGGTGACCGGCCGAGCGTCGAGGACATCGAGGCCCAGATCGCCAAGAGCAGCGGTGACCAGGTGACCGAGGACCAGTCCGCGTGCCTGGCGAAGACCTACTACGAGTCGGACCTCTCCGACGAGGCGGTGCGTCTCCTGGTCGAGGCCGAGGATGTCGCCAAGATCAGCCCGGAGGATCTGTCCGAGGCTGACCAGAAGGCCAGCAAGGAGCTCTACGACCCGCTGGTGAAGTGCCTGACGCCTGCGGAGTAGTCACCGTTCGGGATGGGCCGCAGCCAGGTGCTCGCCACCCGGGTGAGGTCCTCGCGGCCGGAGACCCCGGTCTTGCGGCTGATGTTGTGCAGGTGGGTCTCGACGGTGCGGGTGCTCATCTCCAGGTCGGCGGCCAGCGAGGCGGTCGTCGGACCGTCCGGCAGCAACCGCAGCACCTCGCTCTCTCGGGCGGAGAGCCCGATGTGGGTCACCGCACGGCCGAACATGCCGGCTCGGCTCCCGGAGATCTCCGAGCGCTCCCACGCCATGTCGAGGGTCTCCACCGCCGCGGCGAGGTCGCCGGCCTCGCGCTGGAGGATGGCCAGGGAGATGGCGGCTCTGGTCACGAAGACGAGGGCGCCGGCGTCGGCGAGGGTCACGATCGCCTCGCGGAGGCCGTCGACGTCCCCGGAGGCGGTGGTCGCTGCGTACGCTCCCATGCCCTGCAGCAGCGGGCTCTCGGTCTCGGCGGCGAGGGCCGCCGCACGGGCGATGTGCTTGTTCTCGTTGGCGCCGCGCTCGACCGCCTCGACGGCGAGGAAGATCCCGCCGGTGATGTAGCCGGCGTCGAGCCGCTGGCCGACGAGCTCGCACAGCTCCTTGAGGCTCGGCATCCGGCCGCTGGAGGGTGCCATGATGCCGGCCACCATGCCGGGCCACGGACCGAGCGGGACCTTCGCGCCGCCTATCTGAGAGGCGAGGCTGCGCGCATACTCCGGCCGGCCCTGTGCCATGGCGATCTCGGCGCCCAGGGTCAGGATGCCGGTGTGGGCGAGGTCGCGGTGGGCGGCGACGCTGGATGAGGAGAGGGTGCGGAACGCGACCTGGCTCGCCTCGGTCAGCCGCCCGGCGATGCTGAGGCCGAGCACGCTGAGGTAAGAATGGATCAGGATCAGCTCGGCGCTCTCGCCCTGGTTGGCCGCCTCGAGGTGGTCGCGGGCGGAGTCGATGCCGCGTTCCACGTCACCGCCGAGCACGTCGGCCAGGCCGGTGAGGAAGGCGTGCAGGCCGGCCGGGTAGGGCTTCTGGGGGCGCTGGCCCTCCAGCAGGTTGCGGGCCTGTTCGACAGCGCCGGCGGCGAGGAGGCGCTCGGCAGCGAAGACGCCGAGCACCTCGGCGCCGACCTCGTCTCGTGGGCCGGGCTCGACGGTCGGCAGCTCGGGGACGTACTCGGTCTGGAACTGAAGGTGTGCCCGCGCGCCCTCCAAGGTCGCCGCGAAACCGGGCAGCTGTTCGAGGCCCCGGTCGAGCACCTCGTTGGCCGCGTCCAGGTCACCGAGCTCGATCGCCTTCCAGCTGGCGAACCAGGCCAGCAACCAGGCCGACTCCTGCCGGTCGGCCAACGGTGTACGCCGCTCGAGCTCCTCGATCTGGTCGCGCGGCGCGGCCGTGTTGCGGAGCGCCATGAGCAGCGGCAGCGCCGTCTCGGCCGAGGGCATCTCGGTCCAGCGGCTGCGTGCGCGGGCGACGGTGTCGGCCATCTGGCGCAGTGAGCGCTGGTGGAGCAAAGCCGCGTCGGCGCCGCGCGGCCGGTGGGTCGCGTAGTCGAGGAGCCGCTGCTCGGTGGCGAGATGATTGCGCGCGACCACCAGCCCGAACGCAGAACCCTCGGCGATCAGATAGTCGCCGATGATCGGCGGATAGAGGCCGACGACCCCGCTTCCGGGGCCGTCCTCGCTGTGCCTGGCGAGTCCGTGGGCGAAGAGTGCGTCCAGCACACGGCGCTCGATGATCTTCTCGGCCTCGTCCAGGGGCACCGGCCCGGTCACCGCGAGTGCGGTCGCGGCATCCCAGGCCTCCTGGTCGAGCCCGGCGACGAGAGGCTCGACGGCCGAGGCCAGCTCAGGCGCCCACCCCGTACGCCGCGGTAGCCGCCACAGCCCGTCGAGCTGCTCCAGCACTCCTGCCCGGGGGCCGATGGTGGCGATCGCCCTGACCAGGCCGAGCAGGCCGCCGGTCACCATCGCGATGCGTGCCAGGGACCCGGCCTCGACCGGCCCGCCGAGGATCGACCGGCACTCCTCGTGCACCTCGTCGACCTCGAGCGTCGGGGTGCGGACCTGGACCGAGGGTGCGATCCCGAGCATCAAGGTGTTCTCGGCGACGGGGTGCTGGTGACGGCTGCTGGTCACGGCCAGGAGCCGACGCCGGCGGTGGACGTTTCGCAGCGCGCCGACCGAGTAGGTGTCGAGCGCATCGGCGTCGTCGATGACCAGAACGGTGCCGTTCTCGACCTGCTTGTTCAATGCCGTGGTCATCTCGCCGATGGTGCGACGAGGGCCGGCGGGGGTCGCGCCACCGATGCCGGCGGCGGTCAGCGCTGCGAACGGCTCGTTCTGCCACGCGCGATGGCCGCCGACATGGAGCACTGGCAGGCCGTCGTCCTCGAGCCGGTCTGCGACCAGTGCGCAGAGCTCGCTGCGCCCGGAGCCCCGGGGGCCGACCAGATGGACGCTCAGGCCCGCGCCGACGTAGTCCGTGACCTCGTGGACCGCCCGCGCGAGGACGCCCTCTTGATCCGACATGGCCACCCCCCCCGTCCTCAAGGTACATCCAAATGCATACCGGATTTTCTGTGGGGACGCTGTATCGCCCGCGTATTAGGGCCACTGGTACGCAGGTCAACTGTTTACAGTACGTAAACAGTCCGTCCGAGACCGCAACGTATGGCCGCAAATGATGAGATAGTGATCTCACGGGCTGAGGTACGCCTCAGCCAGTGACACTGAGTGACACCTGTCGCCGCAACAGTTCCCCCATCTGATTGCGGTCCTGGTGACACGAAGACCTGAGAGCCCGGCCGTCCCGGACTCGAGGTCGCGATCATCCCCCCGCGGTCGTGACCTCGAGCCCAGGGCGGCCGGGTTTCGGGTTTTGGGTCCGGTTTTCTGGATCCGGGTGGGGTGGCTCACAAGACGCGTACCCCCAACAGAGGGGGTGCTGAGGCGCGTCGAGGGGCGGTGTCATAGTCACTGGCGTGGACAGCGTCCTGGAGTTAGCCAGGTGGCAGTTCGGCATCGTGACCGTCTACCACTTTCTGTTCGTCCCACTCACGGTGGGACTCACCATGCTCGTCGCCGTACTGGAGACGATCTGGCTGCGTACGAAGAATCCTGAGTGGCTTCGGCTGACGAAGTTCTTCGCGAAGCTCTTCCTGATCAACTTCGCGCTCGGTGTGGTCACCGGGATCGTGCAGGAGTTCCAGTTCGGGATGACCTGGTCGGACTACTCCCGCTTCGTGGGGGACGTCTTCGGGGCGCCGCTGGCGATCGAGGCGCTGCTGGCCTTCTTCCTGGAGTCGACCTTCCTCGGGCTGTGGATCTTCGGCTGGGACAAGCTGCCGAGGGCGCTGCACAACGCGTGCATGTGGATCGTCCATCTCGGCACGCTGGCGTCGTCGTGGTTCATCCTCGCGGCCAACTCCTGGATGCAGCACCCGGTCGGCTACCGGTTCAACGAGATCACCGGCCGCGCCGAGCTCACCGACTTCTGGGCGGTGATGGTCAACAAGGTGCAGCTGGGCACGTTCCCGCACGTCATCCTCGCGGCGTACCTGACCTCGGCGGCCTTCATGATCGGCATCCTCGGCTGGCTCTACATGAGGCGCCCCGGGAAGAACGACGCCGACCGCCCGATGTATCGGCGCGGGATGGTGCTGGCGGCCTGGGTCATGGTCTTCTCCGGCGCCGGTGTGGCGGTCTCGGGCGACATCCAGGGCAAGATCATGACCGAGGTGCAGCCCATGAAGATGGCGGCCGCGGAGGCGCTGTGGGAGACCTCCGACTCGTGCGCGCCGTTCTCGATCCTGACCATCGGCACCCGCGACGGGAAGCACGAGAAGTGGGCCCTCGAGGTGCCTTGCGTGCTCTCCTTCCTCGGCACCGGCACCTTCGACGGCAAGGTCGAGGGCATCTACGACCTGCAGGAGAAGTATCGGGAGACCTACGGGTCGACGCCGGGGGAGACCTACTACTCGCCCGGTGACTACACCCCGAACATCCCGGTCACCTACTGGACCTTCCGCTGGATGATGGGCCTCGGTGTGGCCGGCAGCCTCGTCGGGCTGGCGGTCCTGTGGCTGACCCGCCGGGGACGTACGCCGACAGGGCTCGTGGGGCGCTTCCTACCTGCGCTGGCGATCTCAGCGCCGGTGATGGTGCTGCTGGGCAACTCGATGGGCTGGATCTTCACCGAGATGGGTCGCCAGCCATGGGTGGTCTTCGGTGTCCTGACCACCGCTCAGGGCGTCTCGCCAGGGGTCGAACCCTGGGAGGTGTGGATGTCGCTGATCGGCTTCACGCTCCTCTACGCCGTGTTGGCGGTGATCGAGGTCGGTCTGCTCATGAAGTACGTGAAGAAGGGGCCGGACCCGTTCGAAGAGCCGCCGTCCCCGACTCTGCGCGGCTCCGACTCGGATGCCGACGAGCCGATGAACTTCGCGTACTGAATCTCGACAAGCTCGATCACCGGAGTAATTATGGAACTCACGACAATCTGGTTCTGCCTCATCGCGGTGCTGTGGATCGGCTACTTCGTCCTGGAGGGCTTCGACTTCGGTGTCGGCATGCTGCTTCCGGTGCTGGCCCGCGACGACCGCGAGCGGCGGGTCATGATCAACACGATCGGTCCGGTCTGGGACGGCAACGAGGTCTGGCTGCTGACCGCCGGCGGGGCGACGTTCGCGGCGTTCCCGGAGTGGTACGCGACCTTGTTCTCGGGCTTCTACCTGCCGCTGTTCCTCATCCTGATCGCCTTGATCGTGCGCGGCGTCGCCTTCGAGTATCGACACCAGCGGCCCTCGGCCACCTGGGCCGGCTGGTGGGACCGTGCGGTGATCTTCGGGTCCTACGTCCCGGCGTTCCTGTGGGGCGTGGCCTTCGCCAACATCGTCCGCGGGGTGCCGATCGACGCCGACTTCGAGTTCACGGGGACGGCTCTGACACTGCTGAACCCCTACGGGCTCCTCGGCGGGCTCGTCACGCTCACGCTGTTCGTGACCCACGGCACGCTGTTCATCGCGCTCAAGACCGACGGGGAGATCCGCGGCCGGGCTCGTGCGCTGGCGCTCCGGATCGGGGTCGTCGCGGCCGTGCTGGCCGTCGTGTTCCTGGTCTGGACCCAGGCCCTCACCGGCAACGTCGGCACCGCTGTCATCTTCGTCGTGGCGGCGCTGGCGCTCGTGGGTGGGCTCGGGGCTGCGTACGTTGGTCGTGAAGGGTTCGCCTTCGCCGGCACCTTCATCGCCATCGGGCTGGCGGTGGCCGGGCTCTTCGTCGGTCTCTTCCCTGACGTGATGCCCTCGTCCACCGACGTCGCCAACTCGCTGACGACGACCAACGCCGCGGCGACGCCCTACACGCTGAAGCTGATGACCATCGTTGCGGCCGTGTTCGCGCCGATCGTCGTGGGCTACCAGGCTTGGACGTACTGGATCTTCCGGAAGCGGATCTCGATCCACCACATCCCCGCCGCACACTGATGCGCCCGAACGATCCCCGGCTGCGAGCCCAGCTGACGGTGGCCCGGCGGCCGCTGGCCGTCGTCGTGGCCGCCGGGGTGCTCGGTGCGGTGCTGCTGATCACCCAGACGTACGCGATCACCGGACTGCTCATCAGCGCGACCCGTGACTCGGGGTCGGGGGCGGGGGCGGTGGGCGGCTGGGGCCTGGCGGTCGTAGTGGTGTTCGTCGGCCGGGCGGTCGTCGGGGTCATCTCCGACGTCGCTGGTGCCCGCGCGGCAGGGGTCGTCGGCGCGGACCTGCGGCGCCGGGTGGTCGGCGCGATCCTGCGCGGGCAGTCGGGTCGCTCGGGATCGCTGTCCGCGCTGGCCACGCGCGGGGTCTCGGCCGCCGAGCCCTATCTGACGCGTTACGTGCCGGCGCTGGTGCTCGCTTGCGTGCTGCCGGTCATGGTGCTCGCGGTGATCGTCTGGACCGACCCGCTCAGCGGTCTCATCGTGGGGCTCACGCTGCCGCTGATCCCGGTCTTCGGGGTGCTGGTCGGGCTCACCACGCGTGACCAGGCGGCCAGCCAGTGGCGGGCGATGTCGGCGCTGGCCGGTCATTTCCTCGACGTGATGAAGGGTTTGCCGACCCTCGTCGCCTTCGGCCGCGCCAACGCGCAGTCGCGGGTCATCGCCACGATCACCGACCGCTACCGCCGTCGCACTCTGGAGACCCTGAAGATCGCCTTCGCCTCCTCGGCGGTGCTCGAGCTCGTCGCCACCATCGCGGTCGCGCTCGTCGCGGTCACGATCGGGGTCCGGCTCGCCGCCGGATCGGTCGACCTGCAGACCGCGCTCGTCGTCCTGCTGCTGGCTCCCGAGGCCTACTGGCCGCTTCGTCGTATGGGCGCCGAGTTCCACGCCGCCGCCGAAGGCAGCGCCACCCTCGAAGCGACAGCAGATCTCTCCCGAGACGTCACTCGCGTCGGCCGAGACGTCACCGATTGCCATCTCGATCGACCGGAGCGACGTCTCGGCATGGTTCTCGACGGGGTGGGGCTGACCTACCCAGGTCGGGAGCTGGCCGCGTTGATGCCGGTCTCGGCGACGGTCCCGGTCCGAGGGATCACCGCGATCGTCGGCCCGAGCGGTTGCGGCAAGTCGACGCTGCTCGCGACGATCGCGGGCCTGCACCAGACGTACGCAGGCACTGTCGAGCTCGACGGGCAGACCCCGGACGGGGGCGACGAGTGGCGTGAGCGCTTCGCCTACCTTCCCCAGCGGCCGGTGTTCGTCAGCGGCACGATCGCCGACAACCTGCGTCTGGGCTCGCCGGAAGCGACCGAGAGCGACCTGTGGCGCGTACTGAAGCGGGTCGCGCTCGCCGAGCGGATCGCCGAGCTCTCCGGTGGGCTCGACGCCGACCTGGCCGAGGACGGCCGCTCGCTCTCGGGCGGCGAGCGGGCCCGGCTCGCGCTGGCCCGCTTCGTACTCTCGGAGCGCCCCTGGGTCCTCCTCGACGAGCCCACCGCCCACCTCGACCCCGACACCGAGCGGATCATCGCCGACACGGTCACCGACCTGGCCCGCGACCGCGCCGTCGTCCTCGTCGCCCACCGCCAGACCCTCATCGACATCGCCGACCACATCATCACCCTCCCCACCGAACCCCTCCCCGCCGAAACCGTAGAAACGGGGACCGAGACTGCACCTTTGGCGAGCGAGACCGTAGAAACGGGCGCCGAGACTGCAGTTGTGGGTGACGAAAGTAGAGTTTCGTCACCCACAACTACCGATTCGGCCGCCATTTCTACCGATTCGGCCTCCACAGGTGCGGA
This sequence comes from Nocardioides sp. NPDC006273, assembly GCF_040613495.1. NCBI lineage: Bacteria > Bacillati > Actinomycetota > Actinomycetes > Propionibacteriales > Nocardioidaceae > Nocardioides > Nocardioides sp. NPDC006273. The sequence continues at coordinate 33,211 of NZ_JBEXSD010000031.1, forward strand.
CTCGGCGCGGGCGAGACGCGCGCTGTGGGGGTCGGCGGTGGTCGGCGGGCTCAGCTGGGCATCAGGGGTGGCACTGACGGCGCTGGCCGGTTGGCTGATCATCAAGGCCTCCTACCATCCGGTGATCCTGACGTTGGTGGCCGCGATGGTGGGGGTGCGTACGTTCGGGATCGCGCGGCCGGTGCTGCGCTACCTGGAGCGGTTGTGGTCCCACGACAGCGCGCTGAGGCTGCTGGCGAGGCGGCGGGTGGAGATCTACGAGGCGCTGGTGCCGCTGGTCCCCGGCGCCCTCCCGGGCCGCCGGGGTGACGTGCTGGCCAGCGTCGTCGACGACGTCGACGCGGTGCTCGACGAGGAGCTGCGGGTGCGGCTGCCGGTCCGGGAGTACGCCGTCGTGGCAGCCCTCGCGGTCCTGGCGACCGCACTCATCGACCCCGTCGCGGCGGTCTTCACCGCGGCCACGGTGCTGGTGGCGGGTGCCGCCTTCGGGATCGCGTACGCAGGGGCAGCACGCGCCGAGCAGATCTCGGTCACGGTCCGGGCGAGGGTGTCCGAGCAGGTGGTCGAGGCGACCCAGACGGCGACCGAGCGCCGGATGTGGCAGGCGAGCGAGCCGGTGCTGCACACCCTCGACGGTCTGGCCCGCACCGCCACCCGGGCGACGGTCACCGCCGCTGCCGCAGCATCGTTCGCCAAGGCGCTTGTCCTGATCACCGCCGGTGCAGCGGTCGCCGCGACCGCGGCCTTCACCACCGTCGGGGACGGCCCGATGCTCGCTCTCCTCGCCCTGGTCCCGCTGGCGCTGGCCGAGCCCGCGGCGACCCTCGCCGATGCAGGTGCGGCCCGGGCCCGCACCCGCGCCGCGCAGAGACGCCTGGACGACCTCACCGGCCGCAGCCCGGCCGTCGCCGCCCCGGAGCATCCGGCGCGGCCGACCGAGGACACCACGATCACGACCACCGGCGTCACCGCCCGCCCCGGCGGAAGCCAGACAGTGGAGATCCCCGACCTGCACGCCGCGCCCGGCGCGAGGATCGGCATCGTCGGACCCTCCGGCTCGGGCAAGAGCACCCTGGCCGCGCTGCTGCTGCGCTTCCTCGACCCGGAGATCGGCACGATCGCGCTCGGCGGCCGGCCGACGCGCGACCTGGACCCCCAGGACGTACGGAAGATCGTCGGTCTGGTCGACGACGATCCGCACGTCTTCGCCTCCAACCTCGTCGAGAACGTCCGCCTGGCCCGCCCCGAGGCCACCGATGACGAGGTCGAGGAGGCGATCCGGCGCGCCCATCTCGGCGACTGGCTCGACGCCCTGCCCGCAGGGATGCAGACCAGGCTCGGCGACGGCGCGGCCCAGGTCTCGGGAGGCGAGCGTGCTCGACTGGCGGTGGCGAGGTCGCTGCTGGCCGGGCACAAGGTCCTGGTTCTGGACGAACCTTTGGCTCATCTGGACACCTCGACCGCCGAGTCGCTGGCGCGCGAGGTGCTTGCGCGGGAGGATGGCTCGACAGATGAGACGGGAGTCGGTCCGCATGGCGGCACGAAAACCGTACTGTGGATCACTCACACATCGACCGGACTGGGGCTGACCGATACCGTGGTCTCCCTTCAACGAATGGGGGAAGTGAGACGGTGTTGACCGAGACGAGGACGATCCGGGTCTACCTGCTCGACGACCACGAGGTCGTGCGCCAAGGGCTGACGACGCTGCTCGACAGCCATGACGACATCGCGGTCGTGGGCCAAGGCGGCACCACCGCGCAGGCGCGCGAGGACATCGACCGCCTCCGGCCGGACGTGTGCGTGCTCGACGCCCGCCTCCCCGACGGCTCGGGGATCGAGGTCTGCCGTGAGGTCCGAGCGGCCTACCCCGAGATGCTCGCGCTGATCCTGACCTCCTATGACGATGACGAGGCGCTCTTCTCGGCGATCATGGCCGGGGCGAAGGGCTACGTCCTCAAGGACATCCGCGGCAACGACCTCGTCGAGGCGATCCGCACCGTCTCCGGCGGTGGCTCGCTGCTCGACCCGCTGATGACCGCGAAGGTCATGGAGAAGATGCGCAACCCTGATGGCGAGTCGCCGCAGATGCAGGCGCTCACGCCCCAGGAGAAGCGCCTGCTCGCGCTCATCGGCGAGGGTCTGACCAACCGCGAGATCGCCGGCCGGATGTTCCTGGCCGAGAAGACGGTCAAGAACTACGTCTCCAGCATCCTGGCCAAGCTCGGCGTGCAGCGGCGCACCCAGGCGGCGCTGATGGCCAAGGAGCTGCTCCGCCCCCGTCGAGGGAACTGACCCCGAGCGACCGAGTCAGACCCCAGCGGTGATCGGCACCTGCCAGACGAGCTCGGTGCCGCTGGGCAGACGCGGGCCGATCTCGAGCTGACCGCCGAGCTGGACCGCGCGGCAGCGGGCGTTCTTCAGCCCGCTCTCCTCGGCTTCCTCAGGGACGCCGCCACCGTCGTCGCGTACGACCAGCTTGATCTCGCCGTCCTGGAGGCTGAGCTCGATCTGGGCGCTGTGGGCCTGGGCGTGCCGGGCGAGGTTGGAGACCGCTTCGCGCAGCACCGGAAGCAGGTGGTTGCGGACCGAGTCGGGAACGGCGGTGTCGACCGGCCCGGTGATCTTGATCTCCGGGGTGAAGTCCATGACGCCCGCGTACTCCCGGACGACCTCGCGCACCTGCGCACGCAGCGAGGAGGCGTCGTGGTTGCTGAGGTCGAAGATGGAGCCGCGTACGTCCTTGATGGTCTGGTCCAACGCGTCGACCTGCTCCGAGAGGCGCTTGGGCAGGTCCTCGACCCGCTGCGGGTTGCGGCCCAGGGTCTCGAGCTGGAGGCCGATCGCGAAGAGCCGCTGGATGACCACGTCGTGCAGGTCGCGGGCGATCCGGTCGCGGTCGGTGATGACGGCGAGGTCGGCGCGATCCTCGACGGCCCGGAGCCGGTCCAGGGCGAGAGCCGCCTGTCCGGCGAAACCGAAGAAGAGCTCGCGCTCGTGCTCGTCGTGCGCGGCGGACGCCTTGTCGTAGATCGCCAGCAGCGCGCCGCGTCCGGCGAGCGAAGAGCGGACCGGGGCCACCACGATGTAGAGACCGTCGACCTCGAGGTCCAACGGCTCGACGATGCGCCGGTCGATCAGGAGCGGCACCTTCTCGGTCACCGCTCGGACCCGCTCCTCCTGGCCGGGCACGGCCGCGACTCCGGAGACGAGACCGTGCTCGATGCGGGTGCCGGCACCGACCCCGATGGCTCGCATCAGCGGCAGCGCGGTCTCGCACATCCGCTCCAGCGCGACCGTGTGCTCCAGCGGAGGGGTGAGGGCCCGGCTGAGCTCGGCGCTCGCCTCGAGCCACCTGCGGCGCTGCTCGCTGAGCTCGAGCTCGCGGACCTTGTCGATCTGGGCGCCCGCGGCGCGGGCCAGGGCGACGACGAGCTGCTCGTCGTGGCTGGTGAAGTCGGCGCCACCGGCCTTCTCGGCCAGGAGCAGGTGTCCGAAGTCGTGGTCCTTGATCCGCAGCGGCACCTCGATGAACTTGCGCTTGCCGGGGTCGCCAGTGCGTAGAGCGTGGCTGCCGCCGTCATCAGGGGTGTGGGGTGCGACCAGCAAAAGAGGATCGGGAGCGGTGGTTCCCCTGGGCCGAGTCGTCGATGCTGGCTCGGCGTCGTCATCGAGGCGGGCACGGCGGCCCCGGCTCTTCCCCACGACCTGCAGAGTCGGCTCCTGCTGGTGGCCGTAGGTGATCAGGTCCTGCAGGTTGCCGTCGACGTCGAGGACACCGAGCGCGCCGTAGCTCGCTCCGGTCAGCTCGCAGGCAGACCGGGTGATCCGCTCCAGCATTGCGCTCAGGTCGAGCTCGCTCGACATCGCGATGACCGCGTCCAGGAGCGAGCGCGCCGATGGTTCGAGACCGGACAGGTCCTCGGTCGCGTCGATGGTCACTCGTCAGAGTCTGTCGTGCCGGACCCGCCCGCGTCCACATATCGGCAACAGTTTCTCCACTGTCTGTCTCAAACCCATGCGAATGCGTGCGTTCGGATCATTCTTCCGCTATCTCACCGTCGACGTAGAGCCACCGTCCGGCACGCACCTCGAACCGGCTGTGCTCGGCGAGCACCCCGTCACCCGACGGAGCCCGGTAGGAGGCCCGGAAGGCCACCCAGCCGTGGGTCTCGTCGTCGAGCCCGGAGCCCTCGATCTCGAGGCCCGTCCACATCAGTCGCGGGTCAGGTGCGGCCACGCCCAGATCGTCCGGGCGGGTCCCCGGGTGCCAGGTGCGGAAGATGTAGTCCCAGTCTCCGAGGGCGTACGCCGCATAGCGGCTGCGCATCAGCTCCTCCGGAGTCTCGGCCAGGGCACCGCCACGGTGCAGCCGGTGGCAGCACATCGCATAGCGCTTCCCACTGCCGCACGGGCACTCCTGCGACAGGGACGATCCGGTGGAGGCGGGGCCGAAGGCGGACATGGGCCCATTGTGTACCGGGAAGGACGGATTTCAGTCGTAGGCAAGGAGCGTCCCGTCTATTGTTAGGGGGTGGCTCTCAGGCGTATACGGCTCGGGACGACGGGGGTGCTTCGGTGACGGATGTATGCATCTGTCTGCTGGGCCCGCTGATCGTCACGCGCGCAGGCGAGCCCGTGGAGATCCCAGGACGCCGCCCCCGTACGTTGCTGGCCCTGTTGGCTCTCGAGGCCGGCAACCCGGTCTCCGCCGACCTCCTCGCCGACCGGATCTGGGGTGAGGACCTCCCCGACAACCCGCGTGGGAGTCTGCACACCTACATCGGGCGGCTGCGTCGCGTGCTCGGCAAGGAGGTCGTACGCCGCGCCGCCGGCGGCTACATCCTCGACCTGCCGCGCTCGTCCGTGGACGCGCTCGCCTTCATCGACCTGCTCGACGGGGCCCAGGGGCCCGAGGCGTACGAACGGTTGGAGGAAGCCATCGCACTGTGGCGCGCCGACCCGTTCGACGACTCCGCGGGGGAGTCTCTCGCCGAGCGCACCCGGCCATGGCTGGTAGACCGCTATCTCGCCGCCCTGGAGCATCGCGCGGAGCTCGACATCGCCGCGGGCCGGGCGGCGAAGGCGGTCGCCGACGTGCGCCGGGTGGTGGGTGACCATCCGCTGCGCGAGTCCCTGTGGGCGGTGCTCCTGGACGCACTGGACGCCGCGGGGCGCACGGCCGAGGCGCTGGAGGCCTACGAGGAGGTCCGGGCACGGCTGGCCGACGAGCTCGGCACCGACCCCGGTGCGGAGCTGCGCTCGACGTTCACCCGACTGCTGTCCGGCGGCTCGCCGACGGCTCCGGAGATCGAGGACCACGACGGGCATGCAACGGTGCCCGCGCAGCGGGTCTCGGAGGAGGACATGGTCCCGCGGCAGCTCCCGGCCGATATCCCGAGCTTTTCGGGGCGGGAAGCCGAGCTCCGGCTGCTCGACGCGGTCACGATCTCCCACGATGCCGGCTGGCCGAGCGTGGTCGCGGTGCACGGCATCGGGGCGGTGGGCAAGACCGCCCTCGCCGTGCACTGGGCACGGAGCCGGACCGAGCATTTCCCCGACGGGCAGCTCTTCATCGACCTGCGCGGCTATGGACCGGGCGAGCCGCTCTCGCACGCCGAGGCGCTCACGACCCTGCTGATCGGGCTCGGCGTCGACGTCGCGTCGGTGCCGTCCGAGGTGGATGCGGCCTCGGCGCTGCTGCGTACGACCCTCGCGCAGCGGCGCACGCTCCTGGTGCTCGACAACGCGCGCGACTCCACCCACGTACGGCCGCTGCTTCCGGGCAGCGACTCGCTGGCGCTGGTGACCAGCCGTAGCCAGCTGCGTGGCCTGGCCACCCGCGAAGGCGCCCGGCGGATCGCGCTGGACACCCTCGCTCCGGAGGAGTCGGTGGCCTTCTTGAAACAACGGCTCGTCGACCGGTCCGCGGGCGAGGCGGACATCCGCGCGCTGGCGGACCGGTGCGGGCATCTGCCGCTGGCCCTCGCGGTCGCGGCCGAGCGCTGCAGCCGCTATCCCGACCTCTCCTTGTCCGACCTGCTGGCCGAGCTCGACGGTGAGACCAGCCGCCTGGCCGCGCTGGAGGCGCCGCTCGACCCTGTCTCGGACCTGCGCGCGGTCTTCTCGTGGTCCTACGACTCCCTCGACGAGGAGTCGCGGCGTGCCTTCCGCCTCCTCGGCCTTCGTCCCGGGCACGAGATCGGGATGCCGGCGATGGCGGCGCTCTTCGCCGTCGACATCGCGACCGCTCGGCGCCTGGTCGACAAGCTGGTCGACGCCAACCTCGTCCGTGAGCACCGCCCCGGTCGCTTCGTGCTCCACGACCTGATCCGCGACTACGCGCTGGAGCTGGGCTCGGCGGAGGAGTCCGGCGAGGCGTTGCTGCGGCTGGTGAGCTGGTACACCCATTCCCTGGTGGCGGCCTCCGAGGCCGACGGTCGGTCGTTCCGGCTGATGACCCTCGACCCCGTCGTCGCCGGGGTGACACCACTGAGCTTCGCCACCTCGCAGCAGGCCCGCGCCTGGGGCGACCGGGAGTGGCTGACGATGGGGAGCGCCGTACGTCTGGCTGCGCGAGCCCAGCTGCTGGGTCCCGCCTACCAGCTGGTCAACAAGATGTTCAGCCTCTCGATGAGGCACCCACCTGTCGAGACCGTGCCTCTCCAGGAGCTCGGTCTCGATGCCGCCCTCCGCGCGGGTCAGCACGTCGATGCGGCCTACCTCCGCAACCAGGTCGGGATCAGCCGGGCACGCGCCGGCGACCTGACGCGGGCGATCTCGGAGTTCCGCGGCGCGGCCGCGGTGTTCCGCGCGGCCGGCACCGCGGCCGGCCTGGAGATGGCGCTGTCCAACTGCGGCCAGGCGCTGAGCATGATCGGCTCTCTCGACGAGGCCGTCGCGGTCCTCGAGGAGGCGTACGCCGTCGCGGACGCGGCCGGGATGGACGATCGTGCCCGGGCCAGCCTGATCGGGCTGGCCGAGGTCTATGTCCGGATGGAGCGCTACGAGGACGCCGTGCGGCTGGTCGAGGAGGAGATCGGTCACGGCCCGGTCGACGTCGACTCCTCCGCCTCGCCGCGGATGACCCTGGTCGACGCCCTGATCGGTCTGCAGCGCCATGCCGAGGCCGAGACCCACCTGCGGCTGGAGCTGGCCCACCGCCTCGAGGAGCGCAACCGGTGGGGTGAGGCCAACGTCCTCGTACGCCGCGCCTTGATCGAGCGGGAGACCGATCGGGTCGCCCAGGCGCGCGCGACGCTCCAGGAGGTCGTCGTCATCCTGGACGAGGTGGGAGAGCTGGACCGCACCGCGCTGACCAGGGAGCGGGTCGAGGAGCTGCTCGCCACCGTCGAGGCATCCGTATCCGCGGGTCGGGACGTCGACGCCTCGGCCGCCCAAGGGTTGGGCGGCGGCGTAGCGTTGCGTCCGTGACTGCCGCACCCACGATCAGCACCCTCGGCCAGCTCCGTGCGAGTGGCCATGTGTTCAAGTCGCTCCGCGAGGAGATCCGCGACAACCTGCTGGAGAAGCTGGCCGCCGGAGAGGACCCCTGGCCCGGACTGCACGGGCTGGAGGACACCGTCATCCCGCAGCTCGAGCGTGCCCTGATCGCCGGGCACGACGTCGTCCTGCTGGGCGAGCGTGGCCAGGGAAAGACCAGGCTGCTGCGTACGTTGGTGGGGCTGCTCGACGAGTGGACCCCGGTCATCGAGGGCTCCGAGCTCGGTGAGCACCCCTACGAGCCCGTCAGCGTCGGATCCCAGCGGTTGGCGGCGACGGCCGGCGACGCGCTGCCGGTCGCGTGGAAGCACCGCTCCGAGCGCTACTCGGAGAAGCTGGCCACGCCCGACACCTCGGTGGCCGACCTGATCGGCGACGTCGACCCGATGAAGGTCGCCGAAGGCCGCTCGCTGGGTGACCCGGAGACGATCCACTTCGGCCTGATCCCGCGCTCCCACCGTGGCATCGTCGCGATCAACGAGCTGCCCGACCTCGCCGAGCGGATCCAGGTGGCGATGCTCAACGTGATGGAGGAGCGCGACATCCAGATCCGCGGCTATGTCCTGCGGCTCCCTCTGGACCTGCTCGTCGTCGCCTCCGCGAACCCGGAGGACTACACCAACCGCGGCCGGATCATCACCCCGCTCAAGGACCGTTTCGGCGCCGAGATTCGCACCCACTACCCGCGCGAGCTGGAGGCGGAGATGGCGGTGATTCGGCAGGAGGCCACCTTGGTCGCCGACGTGCCCGACCATCTCCTCGAGATCCTGGCCGTCTTCACCCGTCATCTGCGCGGCTCCTCGGCGGTCGATCAGCGCTCCGGGGTCTCCGCGCGCTTCTCGATCGCGGGGGCCGAGACCGTCGCCGCCGCCGCGCTCCACCGGGCCACCGTCCAGGGTGAGGCCGACGCGGTCGCCCGCCTCGTCGACCTGGAGACCGCCGTCGAGGTGCTCTCCGGCAAGATCGAGTTCGAGTCCGGGGAAGAGGGCCGCGAGGCGGAGATCCTCACCCATCTGCTGCGCACTGCCATCGCCGAGACCGTCCGCAAGCGCTTCCGCGGCATCGACTTCGCGCTGCTCATCGACGCCATCGAGGACGGCCGCATGGTCACCACCGGCACCAAGGTCACTGCCCGCGCCTTCTTGGAGGGCCTCCCGGTCCTGGGCGAGTCCGACCTCTACGACCAGATCGGCGACCGCGTCTACGAGTCCACCGGCGGCCCCAAGAACGACGGCCAGCTCGCCAGCGCCATCGAGCTGGCTCTGGAAGGCCTGTTCCTGGCCAGAAAGATCGGCAAAGACACCGAAGGTGGGGAAACGATCTATGGCTGAGCCAAGGGGCGTCGGCAGGGGGTAACACGTCGTTCGTAGGACTACTCGCCTTTTATAACGACCGGATAGACCTACGAACAGCGTGTTACATGCGTTGAGGAGCACGAAGATGAGCCGCTACAAGAAGTACGCCGGGGGTGACCCGCTCGCTCCGCCGGTCGACATCGCCGAGGCGCTCGACGCGATCGGCGAGGACGTGATGTCCGGCTACTCGCCCGAGCGGGCGATGCGGGAGTTCCTGCGGCGCGGGGGACAGGAGCAGCGCGGCCTCGACGACCTCGCTCGGCAGGTCGCCGAGCGGCGTCGTGAGCTGCTGCAGCGCCACAACCTGGACGGCACGCTCGAGCAGGTGCGCGAGCTGCTGGACAAGGCGGTCCTCGAGGAGCGCAAGCAGCTGGCCCGCGACGTCACGATGGACGACGGCGACCGGGCGTTTCGGGAGATGCAGATCGACAACCTCTCGCCGAACACCGCCGCCGCGGTCAGCGAGCTCTCCGCCTACGACTGGACCTCGCGAGAGGCTCGCGAGGCTTACGAGGAGATCAAGGACCTGCTCGGCCGAGAGCTCCTCGACCAGCGGTTCGCCGGGATGAAGCAGGCGCTCGAAGGGGCCACGGACGAGGACCGCGAGGCGATCGCGGCGATGCTCCGCGACCTCAACACGCTCCTCGACAAGCACAACCGCGGTGAGGACACCGAGGCCGACTTCGACGAGTTCATGGCCAAGCACGGCCAGTACTTCCCCGAGAACCCGCAGAACATCGACGAGCTGCTCGACACCCTCGCGCAGCGCTCCGCGGCTGCCCAGCGGATGCTCAACTCGATGTCGGCCGAGCAGCGGCGCGAGCTCATGGAGCTCTCCCAGCAGGCCTTCGGGTCGCCCGCGCTGATGGAGCAGATGGCACAGCTCGACGCCAACCTGCAGGCAGCGCGCCCCGGGGAGGACTGGGGTGGCTCCGAGGAGTTCGGCGGCGGTGAGGGGCTCGGCCTCGGCGACGGCACCGGAGTCCTTCAGGACATCGCCGAGCTCGACCAGCTCTCCGAGCAGCTCCAGCAGTCCTACGCCGGCTCGCGGCTCGACGACATCGACCTCGACGCCCTCTCCCGGCAGCTCGGCGACCAGGCCGCGGTCGACGCGCGCACCCTGCGAGAGCTCGAGCAGGCCCTGCGTGACTCCGGCCAGCTCGAACGCGGCTCCGACGGCGATCTCCGGCTCACCCCGAAGGCGATGCGCCAGCTCGGCAAGGCCCTGCTCCGCGACGTCGCCCAGCGGCTCTCCGGACGCCAGGGCGAACGCGACCTGCAGCGAGCCGGCGCCGCGGGCGACCTCTCCGGGTCGTCGCGCCCCTGGGCCTTCGGCGACACCGAGCCCTGGGACGTACCCCGCACCATCACCAACGCCGTCATCCGCGAGGTCGGAGAAGGCCGGTCGGGGCCGGGTGTGCGGCTGACCGTCGACGACATCGAGGTCCAGGAGACAGAGGCCCGTACGCAGGCAGCGGTCGCCCTCCTCGTCGACACCAGCTTCTCGATGGCCATGGATGGCCGCTGGGTGCCGATGAAGCGCACCGCCTTGGCGCTGCACACCCTGATCAAGAGCCGCTTCCGCAACGACGACCTGCAGCTGATCTCGTTCGGTCGCCATGCCCAGACGATGGAGATCGAGAAGCTGACCGCCCTCGACGCCATCTGGGACAAGGGCACCAACCTCCACCACGCGCTGCTGCTGGCCAACCGCCACTTCCGCAAGCACCCCGGCGCCCAGCCGGTGCTGCTGATCGTGACCGACGGAGAGCCCACCGCCCACCTGGAGCCGGGCGGCGAGGTCTGGTTCTCCTACCCGCCCCACCCGGTGACGATCGCGAGATCCGTCGAGGAGCTGGAGAACTCCCGCCGCCTCGGCGCCCAGACGACCTTCTTCCGCCTCGGCGACGACCCCGGCCTGGCCCGGTTCATCGACTCCATGGCCCGCCGCGTCGAGGGGCGCGTCGTCGCGCCCGAGCTGGACGATCTCGGCGCCGCCGTGGTCGGCTCCTATCTCGGCGACAGGACGGCGCGGCGTACGTCCAACTCCTACGGCGGCTATCCCGATGCCTTCGGCGGCCGCGGCTGGTGGGCCGGCTGAATGCTCACCGAGGTAACTCGGTGAGCGCCCACTTCCCTCGCGGAGTTCCACGAGGTAACCACACGTCGACCGAGTTAACTCGGTGAGCATCCCGCCGCGTAACCTGCGTTCGTGCCAGAGGAGACGCTGAACGTACTCGCCCTTCTCGCCCTCGCGGCCCTGGCTGCCGGGTATGTGGACGCGGTGGTCGGCGGCGGTGGGCTGATCCAGCTTCCGGCGCTGCTGCTGTTCCTTCCCGGCGCCGCGCCGGTGCAGATCCTGGCGACCAACAAGCTGGCCTCGATCTTCGGCACTTCGATCAGCGCGGCGACCTACTATCGGCGGGTGGGGCCGGACCCGAAGACGTTCATCCCGCTCATGATCCTCGCGTTCGTCGGCTCCGCTCTGGGGGCAGGGGTGGCTTCGTACCTTCCCGAGACCGTCTTCGAGCCCATCGTCCTGATCGCGCTGGTCCTGGTCGGCGCATGGGTGCTCTTCAAGCCCTCCCTGGGCGAGCTGACGGCCCTGAAGTACGACGACCACCGGCACGTCATCGGCGCGATGCTGGTCGGGTTCGCGGTCGGCTTCTACGACGGCGCGCTGGGTCCAGGGACCGGGAGCTTCTTGGTGATCGGGCTCGTCGGCCTCCTCGGCTACTCGTTCCTGGAGGCGAGCGCGAAGGCGAAGATGGCCAACGTCGCCACCAACCTCGCGGCGCTGATGGTGTTCATCCCGCAGGGTGCGGTGCTGTGGAAGACCGGCCTGGTGATGGGCGTGTGCAACCTGATCGGCGGCTACCTCGGGGCGCGGACCGCGGTCGCGAAGGGGGCCGGGTTCGTCCGCGTCTTCTTCATCGTCGTGGTCGCCGGGTTCATCATCCGCATCGGCGGCAGCGTGCTCGGGCTGTGGTGACATTGGGCTCTGGGGGTGAGATGCACTACCTGACCATCGGCCGCGACGGCGCCGCCGAGATCGAGGAGAAGCGGTCTCGCTTCCTGTGCACGCTCGCTCGGGTCGACGATGAGGTCGATGCGCGGGCGGTGGTCGAGAGGCTGCGCAAGCAGCACTGGGATGCCCGCCACACCTGCTCGGCCTTCAGGCTCGGCCCGCCGCCGCAGCCCGTTGAGCGGTCCAACGACGACGGCGAGCCGGCCGGCACCGCGGGGGCGCCGATGCTGGAGGTCCTTCGGGGCGCGGGCGTCTCGGACACGGTCGCCGTGGTCACCCGCTGGTTCGGCGGGACGCTGCTCGGCGCGGGTGGCCTCGTCCGGGCCTACTCCGACGCCGTCCGTGCCGCGTTGGCCGAGGTCGGGACGCTGAGGCGAGAGCTGGTCCGGGAGTATCGGATCGAGGTCGCGTACGACGCCGCCGGCCGCCTCGAGACCGACCTGCGATCGGCGGGGGTATCGGTCCTCGAGACCTCCTATGACACGGCCGTGACGCTACGGATCGAGGTCCCTCCGGCGGAGGAGAAACGCATCGAGACGCTCCTCGCCGAGGTCACTGCTGGCGCGTCCGTGCTGGTCCCGGGCAAGGACCAGTGGGCAGACGTTCGCTGACGTTTGGGAGAATGGCCGGGTGAGCGACCATAGCGAGACGCCCGTGGAACTCCCTACCGGATGGACGGCCAAGGTCCCTGAACTCGATGATCTCCCCGCACTGCTGAGGCTTCGAGCGGTCGACAAGACGCCGTTCGAGGGGTCCGGAAAGGTCGACGCCGACGCCATCGCCGGCGAGATCGCCGGACCTGCCTCTTGGACCCGCCAGCAGCTCGTCGCGATCGATCCGGACGGTGACGTACGAGCCTGGGCGATCGCCCACGACCGCGCCGCGGGGCGCACGCTCGTCTATCTCTACGTCGACCGCACCATCGCCCGGGCCGCGGAGGTGGCGGCGGGGCTCTATGCCTGGCTCGCCGAGCAGGCCCGGTCGATGGCCGAGCTGCGAGGCATCGCCGAGTCCCACCTCGACGCGAGCCCGTTCGCCGACGACACCGTGCAGCGGGAGTGGCTGGCGGCCGCGGGATTCACCAACCGACGCACCTGGTTGCACATGAGCCGGCCGGTGCTTCCCGACGAGAAGGTGCCCGACCTTCGTGAGGGGGTCGCCATCCGTCCGGTGGAGACCCACGAGAACGGCATGCCGGTGGCGGCCGATCTGCAGACCGTCCACCAGACCCTGGAGGAGTCCTTCCAGGACCACTTCAACTCCTACCGGGAGAGCTTCCCGGAGTTCGTGCAGCGGCTGCGCGAGGACCCGGGTCATCGCTGGGACCACTGGTGGCTCGCGTACGTCGACGACCCCGAGGCGGAGACGGAGGACGCTGCCTGGCTACCGGCCGGCTCGCTGGTCGCCTCGGTGCTTCCCGCCAACGCGGCAGGGGTCGAGGGGGCGTACGTCGAGTACATCGGCGTCAACCGCAACGCCCGGGGCCGCGGGGTGGCCAAGGGCCTGCTCTACACCGTCATCGGCGACGCGATCAAGCGTGGGCGTGACCGGGTCTCGCTCGAGGTCGACGCCGACAGTCCCACCGGCGCCGACGGGCTCTACAAGTCGATGGGCTGGGTGACCGACTACGTCACCGAGTCCTGGCACAAGGACGTCACGGTCTAGCCGGCTGAGGATCAGGCGCCGACGTCGGCGAGCTTGAGGTCGAGCGTCGGCGTCTCGGTGCCGCCGTCGATTTCGAGCAGCTTCCCGGTGACGAACTGACCGGCTCGGGAGGTCAGGTAGACGACGCCGGCGGCGATGTCCTCGGCCTCGCCGATGCGTCCGAGCGGGGTCTTCGACTCGATCTCGCCGCGCATGGTGTCGTCGCCGGCCACGAACTCGAGGGCACTGGTCCGCACCGACCCGACGAAGATCCCGTTGACCCGGATCCGTGGGGCGAGGTCGGTGGCGGCCAGCCTGGTCCAGTGCGCCAGCGCCGCCTTCGCGGTGCCATAGGCGAGATAGCCCCGCCCCGCCGTACGTCCCATCATCGAGCTGATCGACACCACCGACTGCTGCCCGTCCGGGCTCTTCACCATGAAGGGGACCGCGGCCCGGGTCAGTGCGTGCGCCGTGGTCACGTTGAAGTGGAAGGCCTCCTCGAGGTAGCCCTCGTCGGTGTCGAGGAACGTGTTCGGGATCGTCCCGCCGACGTTGTTGACCACGATGTCGAGACGCCCGAACTCCTCGTACGCCGCCGCAGCCAGCCCCGCCGTCGCGGCCGTATCGGCCAGGTCCGCCGGCACCACCAAAGCGCGCCGACCCGCCGCCTCGATCTTCTCGGCGACCTCCCGCAGCTGCTTCTCGGTCCGCGATGCGATCACCACGTCCGCCCCGGCCTCGGCCAGCGCGACCGCCGTGGCCGCCCCGATCCCGCGCCCCGCCCCGGTCACGACAGCAACATGACTCGTCAGTCTGAATCGATCAAGAATGCTCATGGTGTCTCCTGAAGTCCCGCCGAGAAGGTAGATGTGGCGGCCGAATAGGTAGTTGTGGCGAGCGAATCGGTAGAAGTGGTGGGCCGAATCGGTAGAAGTGGTGGCCGAGTCTGTAGTTGTGGTGGACGAGTCGGTAGTTCTGCGATCGCCAGAACTGCAGATTCGCTCGCCACTTCTGCAGTCTCGGCCGCCAAAAGTGCAGTCTCGGCGCCCACAACTACCTATTCGGCGGTGACCAGGCCGCGGCCGGTGATCAGCGGGAGGTCGAGAGGGGAGAGGAGGCCGGGGGACGCGGCGACGACGGCGGGGATCGCGTTGACCAGGCGCTGGGCGGTGACGATCATCCCGGAGACGTTGTGGTCGCCGTGCTCGCCGTGGTGGTTGAGCTCGACGGTCATCGACGGCTCGCCGGTGATCTCGATGCGGTAGCAGCCGTCGCCCGTCGCCGGGACCGGCCAATCGGGGTCGGAGGTCGCGTCGGTCCGGGTGACGTGCTCGAGGGTGATGCGAGGGATGCCGTCGACGGTGCCGGTGACGGTGAAACGTACCGAGCCCTGGGTGCCCGCCGCGATGTCCACCGAGACGGTCTTCGTGTCCGCGGTCGCCGGCCGCCGCTCGACGTGCTCGACGAGCGGCTCGTCGAGGGTCACTCCGAGCCCCGCGGCCAGAACCCGTACGACGGGGCCCCAGGCGGTGCTCAGCACCCCGGGCTCCCACAGGAACGGCTTGTCCTCGAGCGAGCCCCCGAAACCGAAGAGATCCTTCATCACGACGGGCTGGAAGTACGTCGAGTAGTCGGCGATCTCACTGACCCGAACGTGGTCGATCCGCTGTGACAGCGACGTCACCGCCAGCGGCAGGACGTCGTTGGCGAAGCCCGGGTCGATGCCGTTGACGTGCAACGACGCGCCACCCTCCCGCCCGGCGGTATGGATGCCCTGGATCATCTCCTCCGGCAGCGTCCCCTGCGGGTGGACCAGGAGCACCGGCCCGGAGGAGACGACGTTGACCCCGTCCCGGATCAGCCCGGTCAGATCCTCGATCGCTTCGAAGACCCGGTCGTCGGTCATCGCCGCGTGAACCACGCAGTCCGGCTCGAGGGCCAGCAGCTCGTCACGCGACGTGGTCGCCGCCACCCCGAGCGTACGTCCGAGGCCGGCCAGCTCCCCGGCGTCCTTCCCAGCCTTCTCCGGCGTCGATGTCCAGACACCCACGAGCTCCAGGTCCGGATGAGCATCGACCCCCGCGATGGCATGACGACCCACCGTCCCGGTGGACCAGACGACGACTCTGAGCGGTTTCTCGGGACTCTGCGGACTTCCAGGTGTGTGGGGCATGCCTCAAATCTAGAACGCGTTTCAGTTTCGCGAAAGTGATTCGCCGAGGAAACTGGCCCCCGCTACGTTGGCGCCCATGACCGAGCCACTCTTCGAGGACACCCGACACCCGACCGGTGCCCCCTACGTCGCGGACGAGTCCACGACCCTGCGTACGTTCCTCGACTTCCACCGGGCGACCCTGCTCCGGCAGGTGGCGGGCCTCGACCACGAGCAGCTCAACCGTCCCGTCCCGCCCAGCACCATGACGCTGGCGGGGATCCTGAAGCACATGGCACACGTCGAGGACGTCTGGTTCGGCGTACGGCTGGCCGGTGCCGGCCAGACCCCTCCCTTCGACACCGCGCCGTGGGACGAGGATGCGGACTGGGACTTCAGCAGCGCCAAGACGGACGACCCCGAGACGCTCCGCGCGCTGCTTCGCGAGGCGATCGCCCGCTCCAACGAGCTCACCGACGCGGCTGGTTCTCTCGACCAGATCGCGGTCGGCCGCACCCGCGACGGCCAGTCGCTCAGCCTGCGCTGGATCCTGGTGCACATGATCGAGGAGTACGCCCGGCACTGCGGTCACGCCGACCTCATGCGCGAGGCCATCGACGGAGCGACCGACCTGTGATCCAGATCCGTGAGGCGACGGCCGAGGACTGGCCGCAGATCTACCCGTTCTGGTCCGAGATCGTGGAGGCGGGGGAGACCTACGCCTACCCCGAAGGACTCGCCTCCGAGGAGGCCAGGGAGATGTGGATGTACGACCACGTCGTCGTCGCGGTCGAGGGTGAGGCCGAGAACGAGCACATTCTGGGCAGTGCCAAGATGGGCCCAAACCGCCCGGGCCGCGGCCGCCACATCGGCACCGCCTCGTTCATGGTCTCCTCGGCCGCTCGCAGCAAGGGCATCGGCCGCGCCCTCGGTGACTACTGCGTGAGCTGGCACCGCGAGCAGGGCTTCCACGGCATCCAGTTCAACGCCGTCGTGGAGACGAACACCACTGCCGTACGCCTGTGGCAGTCACTGGGGTTCCAGATCATCGGCACCGTCCCGGACGCGTTCGACTCCACGTCGCACGGCCGGGTCGGGCTGCACGTGATGTACCTGCCGCTGACCTGAGGCCGGCGGCCCGGGATCAGGCCGGGAAGGGGATGCCCGTGTTCGCGTGGCAGCGGTAGCCGTTGGGCACGCGGTCCAGATACTGCTGGTGCTCGGGCTCGGCGGCGTAGAAGGTCGGGACCTCACGGATCTCGGTGGTGATCTCGCCGTAGCCACGCTTCGCGATCTCGTCGCCGTAGACCAAGGTCAGCTCCTCGGCGGTCTCCCGCTGCGAGTCGGAGACGAAGTAGAGCGCCGAGCGGTACTGCGTACCGACGTCGTTGCCCTGCCGCATCCCCTGCGTCGGGTCGTGCACCTCGAAGAACTTCTTGACCAGGTCCCCGTACGACACCACCGCGGGGTCGAAGACGACCCGGACCGCCTCGGTGTGGTTGGTCTGCCCGCTGCAGACCTCGTCGTACGTCGGGTTGGCCGTGGTGCCGCCCTGGTAGCCGACCGCGGTCGAGTAGACCCCCGGCGTCTGCCAGAAGATCTCCTCGGCACCCCAGAAACAGCCGAGCCCGAAGTACGCCACCTCGGCCCCCTCGGGCGCGGTCCCGTCCTCGGGGGAGGCGAGCAGCGGAGTCCCCAGGACCCGGTGCTTCGCGGGCAGGTCGAAGAGCGCCTGGTCGCGCCCGGCGAGCGTACGGTCCTCGGAGAGGAGCTGAGTTGGGCGACCGAACATGAGTGACCTCCAGAAGTCAGGGTTGCTACCAGTCTCCAACACAGTTCGAGGCACGAACGTTCCCGGATGGCCCGAGGGCCCGGTGGTATGGAACACAGCATCGGACGTAGGCTCGCTGTGTGAGCGAGCAGCAGCACCTCGGCAAGGCCGGTTTCGAGACCAAGGCGATCCACGCGGGCTACGAGCCCGACCCGACGACGGGTGCGGTGATCCCGCCGATCTACGCCACCACGACCTACAAGCAGGACGGCGTCGGCGGCCTGCGCAACGGCTACGAGTACAGCCGTTCCGCCAACCCGACCCGCACCGCGCTGGAAGGCGCTCTGGCTGCAGTCGAGGAGGGGGAGAAGGGTTTCGCCTTCGCCTCCGGTCTGGCCGCGGAGGACACCCTGATCCGCAGCCTGATGCGGCCCGGTGACCACATGGTCATCCCCGACGACGCCTACGGCGGCACCCACCGGCTGATCGACAAGGTCGAGAGCCAGTGGGGGATCGCGCACACGTCCGCGCAGGTCGCCGACGTCGACGCGGTCGCAGCGGCGATCCAGCCGGGCAAGACCAAGCTGGTCTGGGTCGAGACCCCGACCAACCCGCTGCTCAACATCGCCGACATCTCCGCGCTGGCCGGCGTCGCTCACGAGGCAGGCGCGCTGCTGGTGGTCGACAACACCTTCGCCAGCCCCTACCTGCAGCAGCCGCTCACGCTCGGTGCCGACGCGGTGGTGCACTCCACGACGAAGTACGTCGGTGGCCACTCCGACGTGGTCGGTGGCGCCGTGGTGGTCCGCGATCACGGGATCGCCGAGAAGATCGGCTACCTGCAGAACGCCGCCGGCGCGATCGCCGACCCCTTCGGCGCGTGGCTGACGCTGCGCGGTCTCAAGACCCTTGCCGTACGCATGGAGCGACACTGCGACAACGCCGAGCGCGTCGCCGACTTCCTGACCTCGCACCCGAAGGTCGGCGAGGTCATCTACCCGGGTCTGGAGACCCACCCTGGCCACACGACCGCCCAGAAGCAGATGAAGCGGTTCGGCGGCATGGTCTCCTTCCGCGTGACCGACGGCGAGGCGGCCGCACTGGCGGTGTGCGAGCGCACCAAGATCTTCACGCTGGGCGAGTCGCTCGGCGGCGTCGAGAGCCTCATCGAGCACCCGGGCCGGATGACGCACGCGTCGGTCGCCGGCACCGACCTGGAGGTGCCGGCCGACCTGGTGCGGCTCTCCGTCGGGATCGAGTACGCCGAGGACCTGGTCGCGGACCTCGAGCAGGCCCTTGACCAGGGCTGACGGGCCCCAGACAGCGGTCTGCGTCGACTTCGGCTCCACCTGGACCAAGGCGCTCCATGTCGACCTCTCCTCCGGCGAGGTCCTCGGCAGCGCGAGTGCGCCGACATCGCTGCACGAGGTGATGGAGGCGTACGACGCCTGTCTGGTCGCGCTCACCGAAACCGACTCACGGGCGGCCGACGCCGAGATCCTGGCCTGTTCGTCGGCGGGGGGTGGCCTGCGCATCGCTGTTGTCGGCAACGAGGAACTGGTGACCGCCGAAGCCGGGCGGCGCGTCGCGCTGTCCAGCGGCGGCAAGGTCGTCGCGGTGGTCGCGACCGCAGGTTGTGAAGCTGAGAGTGACCTAGGGGCCACGCTCAGCTTCACAACTCCCGACCTGGTGCTGCTCACCGGCGGCACCGACGGGGGCAACCGGGACGCCGTCGTCTCGGCCGCGCGCGAGCTGGCCGCGGCCGGCTGGCGTGGACCGGTGGTCGTGGCGGGCAACCGCGACGCGAACCCGGAGATCGACGAGATCCTGGCCGAGATCCCGCACGTGACCTGCGACAACGTCGTTCCGAAGATCGGCGTGCTGGCGCCCGAGAGCGCCCGTGCCGCTGTCCGCGAGATGTTTCTCGAGCACGTGATCGGCGGCAAGAACCTCAGCAGCCGGGCCGACTTCCGGCGGATCGTCCAAGGGGCGACTCCCGACGTCGTGCTCCAGGGTGTCGAGACGCTGGCGGAGGTGCTCGGCGAGGACGTCGTCGTCGTCGACGTCGGCGGCGCCACCACCGACGTGCACAGCGTGGTCCGACCGGACCCCGAGGCGGAGCACGTGCGCGAGGAGGTCGTCGCGGTGACCCCGGTGACCCGGACCGTCGAGGGCGACCTGGGGATGCGCTGGTCGGCCATCACGACCCTCGAGGCGGCCGACCACTCGGATCCGAGTCTCGCCGAGTCGGATCTCACCGGCGAGGTCGAGCATCGGCGCAACCACCCCGGATGGTTGCCACGCACCGAGCAGGACAAGGACATCGACGAGCTCCTGGCGAGGATCGCGATCTCCACGGCTCTGCAGCGGCATGCGGGACGGTCCCGGGTCGTCCTGTCCCCGGGCGGAAAGGTCATCGAGCGCACCGGCACCGACCTGCGTCGCGTCGGTGTGGTGATCGGCTCCGGCGGCGTACTTCGGCATGGGCGTGCGCGCATCGAGGAACGGGTGATGCGCTGGTCGACCCGTGGCGGGTGGCAGCTCCCGGAGGCGCCATTGCGGGCGGTCGACGCCGACTACGTGCTGGCCGCGGTCGGCCTGCTCACCAGGTCGCACCCCACGACCGCACGCCGCCTTGCGACCCACCTCACACCCTCCCGGTAGCCTCTGTCAGGTGACAGATCAGGGGGATGCTTCCGGCGACGAGAAGTCGACCGGGAAGGGGAGCTTGGGTCGGATGGCCAGTGCGTTCAAGCGCAACCGTGAGACGCGCGACGCCAACCGCAAGGCGCGGCGGATGGCTCAGGACGAGGCCGATGCCCGCGAGTCGGCCGAGGTGGCCAAAGAGGCCGCTGCAGAGGCTCGTGAGTCGGCCGAGAGCTTCGCGCTACGCCTCGTCAACCAGTTCGAGCGCCTCCGTGAGGAGCGCCAGGAGCAGCTGGCCGCGCCCGAGCCGGTGACGGCGCCCAAGGCAGTCAGCCGCACCGACGTCCCCTACGGTGTCGAGCTCTCCGCGCAGTGGGCCTGGCGGTTCCTGGTCATCGTCGCTGCCGGTTACCTCATCGTTCGCGCTCTCGGCTTCCTCAGCATCGTCGCGGTCCCGCTGGTCATCGCGCTGCTGATCGCCGCGCTCGTCTCTCCGGTCGTCAACGGGCTGGCTCGGGTAGGCATGAAGCGGAGCATCTCGGCGCTCTTCGTCGTGATCGGTGTGCTCGCGGGAGTCATCGCCATGCTCAGCTTCGCAGGCACCCAGGTCGCCAACGGGTTCAACGATCTGGCCGGGCAGACCGTCAAGGCGCTCGACGAGATCCGCGACTGGCTGATCAACGGTCCGTTCCACGCGAGCGAGACCCAGATCGACACCTGGCTCAACACGGTGCAGACCACGCTGGAGGACTGGGCGGCGGCGTACGCAGCCAACCCGTTCTCCCGGGTCAGCGAGGTCGGCGGGGTCGCCCTCGACGTGTTCGCCGGTCTCTTCATCGTGCTCTTCTCCACCTACTTCTTCTGCGCCGAGGGCGAGCGGATCTGGAGCTGGCTGGTCCGGCTCGCCCCGCGCGCCGCGCGCAGCCGGATGGACAGCTCCGGCCGGGTCGCGTGGGTCTCGCTCACCCAGTTCACCCGGGCCACGGTCATCGTGGCCGCGGTCGACGCGGTCGGCATCATGATCATCGCCGCGGCACTGCAGGTGCCGTTCGTGGTGGCGATCGGTGTGCTGGTCTTCCTGAGCTCGTTCGTGCCCCTGATCGGTGCCACTGTCGCCGGCGCGGTCGCCGTGCTCGTCGCGCTCGTGTCCCAGGGGCCGGTGACGGCGCTGCTGATGCTCGGTGGCGTGATCCTCGTCCAGCAGCTCGAGGCCCACGGCCTGCAGCCGTTCCTGCTCGGTCGCTGGGTCCGGGTCCACCCGCTGGGCGTCATCCTCGCCGTCGCCACCGGCATCGTGCTCGGTGGGGTGGCCGGCGCGCTCGTGGCTGTGCCGCTCGTGGCCGCCCTCAACGCCGTGGCCAACCATCTGACAGCCGCACCAGCGGTGTCCGCGGCCTCGACGCCGGGGCTGCAGCCGCCTCCGCGGCCGGTCAACGGCCCGACCTTCCCACCCCCCTCGAGCCCAGGAGCAGGCAATGTCTGAGATGCATGGTCAGCCGTCCTACGACGACATCGTCGAGGCCCGAGAGCTGCTGCGCGGCCACATCACCGAGACCCCTGTCCAGGGAGCCCGCTGGCTCACCGACCTGGTGGGTGACACCGTCATCCTCAAGTGCGAGAACCTGCAACGTACCGGCTCCTTCAAGGCCCGCGGCGCGTTCGTACGCATCGCCCGGCTCACCGAGGAGCAGCAGAAGTTCGGGGTGGTCGCCGCCAGCGCGGGCAACCACGCCCAAGGAGTCGCGCTGGCGGCGACCACCCTCGGCATCCCGTCCACCGTGTTCATGCCCGAGGGCGCGCCGATCCCGAAGGAGAAGGCGACCCGCTCGTACGGCGCGGAGGTGATCTTCGAAGGGCAGTACGTCGACCAGTGCCTCGAGGCCGCGATCGCCTTCTCCGAGCGCACCGGTGCCGTCATGATCCACCCGTTCGATCACCCCGACGTCGTCGCCGGCCAAGGCACGATCGGTCTCGAGATCCTCGAGCAGACTCCCGACGTGAAGACGGTCGTGATCCCGCTCGGTGGTGGTGGTCTGCTCGCCGGGGCTGCGCTCGCGATCAAGGCGAAGCACCCCGACGTGAAGGTCATCGGCGTGCAGGCGGAGACGGCCGCCGCCTATCCGGTCTCACTGCGCGAAGGCCGCCCGATCCGGCTCGACAAGATGCCGACGATGGCAGACGGCATCGCGGTCGGCCTTCCCGGGGAGACCAACTTCCCGATGATCCAGTCCTACGTCGACGAGATCCGCACGGTCTCGGAGGAGTCGATCTCCGGCGCGCTGCTGTCGCTCGCCGAGCGGGCCAAGCAGGTCGTCGAGCCCGCCGGCGCGGTCGGCGTGGCTGCCTTGATGGATGCGCCCGAGAGCTTCGAGGGTCCTGTCGTGGTGGTGCTCTCCGGCGGCAACATCGACCCTCTCCTGCTCGGCAAGGTGATCCAGCACGGCATGACGCTGGCCGGACGCTACCTGCCGGTCGCGGTGAAGATCCCCGACCAGCCGGGAGCGCTGGCCACGTTGCTGTCAGTGATCGGCGACACCGGCGCCAACGTCATGGAGGTCGTGCACTCGCGCACCACGCCCGGGCTGCGACTCGCCGAGGTGGGAGTGCAGCTTCAGCTCGAGACCCGTGGCCAGAACCACGCCGAGCGAGTGCTCGAACAGCTGCGCAGCAAGGGCTATCCCGCGGTCAGCCCGTGAGGGCGTGGCCCGACGTGCCGAAGAACGGTCCTGAGGTCGGTTTGCGCAACGTTTCGGTCGCAGACTGTCTTCGGGTGTGGTTGCCTTGTTAAACTGAAGGTTCTGACAATCTCCCGCAGAACGCTCAGCAGGGTGACCCATGCCCACGCAGCAGGGAGAGAAGGCGCCGGTTGATGGGGGTCGACCGGCGCCCCTTACATATTCACTACCCATCAGGAGTAACTCGCTATGACTCAGTCGACCGAGACCACGGCTGCCACTATCTGGCTCAGCAAGGGTGCATTCGACAAGCTCACCGCGGAGTTGGAGTACCTGAAGGGCCCTAGGCGTCAAGAGATCCTTGCTGAGATCAGCTCTGCCCGTGATGAGGGCGACCTCAAGGAGAACGGCGGCTACCACGCCGCCCGCGAGGAGCAGGGCAAGCTCGAGGGCCTGATCCAGCAGCTCGAGGCGCTGCTCCGCAAGGCGGACACCACGGTCCCCGAGGACGACGGCGTCGTCTCGGTCGGCAAGCTGGTCACCTTCAAGTTCGAGGGCGATGACGACGACGAGGCCGAGACCCGCCTCATCGCCTCGATCGAGATGAAGGACTACGCAGGCGGCGTCGAGATCTCGTCGGCAGCCTCGCCGATCGGTGCCGCGCTCATCGGCGCCAGCGTCGGCGACACGGTGACCTACGAGGGTCCCCGCGGGCCGCTCAAGGTCGAGATCCTGAAGACCGAGGTCTTCACGGGGAAGTGATGCCCGTGCAGTGATACCCGGTTGACCGGGTATCACTGCACTTCTCCGGCGTTGCCATGCCAGAGAAGTGCAGGAAACACCTGAGAAGTACGGTCACTCGACCCTGCAGTCGCCCCACTCGACCCGGAGCGCGCGGCGCTCGGTCGGGATGGTGATCGTCTGGCGTCCTTCGCCGGCGGTGAACTCGAGGTGGCCGACCTTCTCCTCCTGGTCGTCCTCGGCCTCGACGGAGCAGACCGGTGTCGCGTCCTTGTCATGGAGGCGTACGACGAAGGTCACCTCGACTTCGTTCTCGCTGATCGCCTCCCACTTCTCCAGCCCGGAGGAGACCTCGGGGTGGAGAGCCGCCCACAGCGCCCAGCCGAACCAGCCGACGATCGCGACGGCGGCGATGGACAGCGCGACGATGAGCACGCCCGGGCGACGGCGCGGGCCTCGGCCGTAGCGGGCTGCGATGCGGGACTCTTCTGAACTCACGGGCTCGGGCTCCGCTTCGGCAGATGACGGCGTGCTCACGGGGATCATGGTCCCATCCCCCTGGTGACTGCCGCACATCCGTCCCGGCCGCCTACCACGAAAGTTGTCCGCTGAGTGGGAGCGGGTAACCGAACCGTGAGACGGAGCGTGGTTAGGATTGAACTCATGCCAGATCTGCTCCAGCAGGCGTTCCGCCTGATGCATGTGCACGCGCACCCCGACGACGAGTCGAGCAAGGGCGCGGGGATCACCGCGAAGTATGTCGCCGAGGGCGTCGACGTCCACGTCGCAACGTGTACGGGTGGTGAGCGGGGCGACATCCTCAACCCGAAGATGGAGCGCCCCGGCATCCTGGAGAACATCCACGAGATCCGCCGCGAGGAGATGCACCGCGCCCGCGACATCCTCGGCATCAAGCAGGACTGGCTCGGTTTCGTCGACTCGGGTTGGGTCGAGGAGTTCATGCTGGTCGAGGAGATGGGCGCGAAGGACTGGTCGCTGCTCCCCGAGGGCTGCTTCGGCCGGGTGCCGCTCGAGGTGAGCACACGCCGGCTCGTGGAGATCATTCGCTCCTTCCGGCCGCACGTGGTCACGACATACGACGAGAACGGGGGCTACCCGCACCCGGACCACATCATGTGCCACCGCGTCTCGGTGGCGGCGTTCGCGGCCGCCGGCGACCCCGACCGGTTCCCCGACGCAGGGGAGCCGTGGCAGCCGCTGAAGCTCTACTACAGCCACACCTTCAACTACCCGCGCATGATCGCGCTGCACGAGGCGATCAAGCGTCACGGCCTCACCTCGCCGTACGAGGAGAGGCTCGAGACCTGGAAGCGTGACCCCAGCTGGGACGAGCGGGTCACGACAAAGGTCGAGTGCGGTGAGTACTTCGGCGTCCGCGACCAGGCTCTGCTCGCGCACGCCACGCAGATCGACCCCGACGGCCCCTGGTTCGCGGTGCCCCGGGAGATCGAGAAGGAGGCCTGGCCGACCGAGGACTTCGAGCTGGTGACCTCCTACGTGCCGGTGCCCGAGGCCACCCGACGCGAGGAGACGGACCTGTTCGCCGGCCTCGACCTGGCCACCGCCGACGACGAGGGCAAGGCCGCCGTCGGCCGCGAGATCAGCTTCGGCAAGGTCGTCACTGGCTGAGCTTTCCTCAGGTTGAGGTGAGACAATAGTCCCATGTCCGGCCTCCCGATGACGACGCAGACCCTGCACACCTCCCAGCCCGTCCCCGAGCCCACCCCGCCGCAGGACGAGGACGTGGTCGCGGGCTGGACCGCCTTCGGCATCTTCATCGCGCTGTGCGTCGCCGTCGCGGTGATCGCGTGGAGCATGTTGCGCCAGTTCAAGAAGGTCGAGAAGGCCAGGGTCGAGGGCGTCTTCGGCGAGGAGGACCAGGCGGAGGCCATCGCCCAGCAGGAGGCCAAGGACGAGATCAAGAAGCTGAAGCGCTAGCGGCAGCAGCCTCCTAGAGCGTCGGCGCGATCGACGGCAGCAGGTCCTGGAACGTACGTCCGTTGGCGATCTCGCCCAGCGCGGTCATCTTCCAGCCGCCCTCGGAACGGCTGAGCTTGGCCATGATCTCGGCAGTGTGCGGCCCGGTCGTGCTCAGGTCGAAGCGAGCGATCTCGGTGCGAGTGCTCTCCTCCACGACGCGACAGAACGCGTTCTGGATCTGGGCGAAGCTCTGCCCGGTGAAGGAGTTGATCGTGAACACGATCTGCTCGACCGTGGGAGGCAGGCGGTCGAGGTGGACCATGATCGACTCGTTGTCGCCGTCACCGGCGCCGGTCCTGTTGTCGCCCGAGTGGATCACGGCAGCCTCCCTCGACCTGAGCTGCCGGAACCAGGCCTGGTCGACGTGGGATCCGGACGCGTCGTAGAGGATCGCGGAGGCGTCCATGTCGACGTGAGCGCCGCGGAACCCACCGAAGAGGCCCTTCCGGACCGCGTCCCATCCCAGCGCGATCCGCACCGGCGTCATGGTGCGGCCGTCAGCCGTGCTGAGCGAGACCGACTGTCCTTTGGCGAGCGAGACGGACAAATGACCCTCCGAGTGCTGGACCGACACGGGCCGGAGCGGGCGTGACGTCCCCAGCCTAGTCAATCGTGACCGTCACCGGCTCGGTTCCGACCGCCTCGACGAGGATCCGGTTGTGGTCGGCCTCGCCGACGACCCGGCCGCCCTCGACTGCGATGTCCGGACCCGAGGGATAGTGGATCGGGCTGACGAAGATCTCCGTCGGCTCGTCGATGTCAGCGGCCGGCTCGTAGGTGTAGCTGAACTCGCCGGTCGCGGGGTCGAAGGAGAGGTCGACCGGGGTGCCGGCCGTGGCCTGGGGGTAGGTGCGGACCAGCGTACGCAGCTTCTCCGTCTTCACCGTCGACAGATCGGCGTCGTCGGCGAACATGCCCTGGCGCCCGTCGGCGGTGGTCGGGTCGTCCCAGTGCTTATAGGCCCAGTGCATCCAGGAGGCGAAGTGGTCGTCGGCCGCGGCGGTGTCGATGGCGAGCAGCTCGGTGTTGTCGGTCGCGCCGAACTCCGACATCAGGCTGGTCGCGCCCATCGTCTCGGCCTGCTCGAGCGCCTTGCGGTGGTGATTCTCGTCGTAGGCCTTGCAGCCACCGACCCCGATTGGGATGCCCTGGGAGTCGAGGAAGCCGAACGGGCAGTAGCTGTGCCAGGAGTAGCCGACCTGGTCGTCGTTGGCCGGGCCGAAGCGCGAGTTGGGGACCTGGCTGGCGAGCAGCTGCGACTCGTACCAGACGATTCCGTCGGGATCGGCCCGGCGGATCGCCGCCGTGGCCTTCTCGTACGCAGGCTGGAACTCGTCGCGATAGGACTTCGCGCACCCGGTGATCGGGCAGGAGAGCCACTCCTTGCCCGCCCAGGGCTCGTTGATGAGGTCGTAGCCCATCGAGTACGGCTGGTCGCCCCACCTCTCCGCGACCGCGGCCCAGGCCGCTGCCCAGGCCGCTGCCCAGCCGTCCTGGACCCCGAACTCGTTGGCCCAGAAGTTGTCGTAGACGGTCGCCAGCTCGGGTGTGATGTAGGTCGCGGGGAAGGACAGCTTGATCGGCGGATGCAGGTTGTACGGCGCCGGCCGCTTGGCCGCCCAGTCGGGCACGCCCTCGCCGCCGTAGGTCTCGTGCCACATGTCCTGGTGGAAGTCGTACTGCATCCAGATGCCCTTGTCGGCGAGCAGGTCGATCACCCGCTGCCAGTCGTCGAGGTAGTCCTCGTCGACCTCGCCGGGGGAGTCCGGAGTCACGCCCGCCCACAGGGTCCCGATCCGGGCGCCGTTGAACCCGTGCTCGGCCAGCCATTCCGCATCGGCCGCGGTGAAGCCCTCGGCCGAGTCGGACGGGACGTACGGATCGTTCTTCCAGACCAGGTTCTGTCCGTGCACCAGCACGATCCGACCGTGCTGATCGACCAGCCAGCGACCCTCGCGGGACAGCTGTGGCGTCTCCTTCGCCGGGTCGGCACCCGCCGGTCCGACCGGAGTCAGCAGCGTGGCTCCGAAGGCGAGCGCTGCGGCCGTGGCGGCAACGATTCCGAGGCTTCCCGAGCGACGAGGCATGTGCGGAACCTATTCCTCCCACGCCGAAGCAGACAAGAACGTGTTCCTATTTTGGACGTCCGGGCTGCCTGGACCAGAGCAGCAGTGGACAGGGGTGGCCTTCCTGCGGTTGAGTCAGAACCGACACTTTGGGGGAGAATGTCACCTGTGAGAGACGAAGCGAGCGGCTGGTCGGGCACCTGGGTGGCCGAACGCCTGGGTGTGCGTCTACGGACGACCGACGCGCCGAGCGGGATGATGCTCACCGATCTGGTCGGCCTGGCGGTGCGGCGCAACCCGCGTCGCGCACAGATTCTCGTCTCCTCTGTCCTCGGCAAGCACCTCCCGACCGACCCGCGGGTGGTGACCGACGCCGCGCTGCGCCTGGGGGCCAAGGCTCGTGCGGCAGTCACCGGCGACGCGGTGGTCCTCGGCTATGCCGAGACGGCGACCGCGCTCGGACATCTCGTCGCCGACGCGCTCGGTGCGCCCTACCTGCACTCCACTCGCAGGGTCGTCGACGGCCTCGAGTCCGCCGCCGACTTCTTCGAGGAGCACTCGCACGCGACTGCCCACCGGCTGCTTCCCGCAGACCCCGCCTTCCTCGCCCGCGGGGACACTCTGGTGCTGGTCGACGACGAGGTCATCACCGGCAAGACGATCGTCAACACGATCCGGGCGCTGCACAAGAAGTTCCCGCACAAGCACTACGTCGTGGCCGCCCTCGTCGACCTGCGCTCGGAGGCCGACCGCGGCCGGATGGAGCGCTCGGTCAAGCGGCTGCGCGCGACCCTGGACGTCGTCTCCCTCGCGAGCGGTGAGATCGAGCTGCCCGAGGATCTCGCCGACAACGGCAACCGGCTCATCGACACCGTCGAGAACCTCCGCCAGCTGGCCGGCGTCGAGTCGACCCGCGGTCAGCGCGGCGAGGTGGTCCAGGTCGTCGCCACCTGGCCGCGAGCAGTCCCGGAGGGCGGTCGCCACGGCTTCGTGCCCGGCGCTGCCGGCTCCTACGAGTCGGCCGTCACCGTGACCGCCGCCGCGATCGCCGGGCGTATCCCGGACGGTCCGGTGCACGTCCTCGGCACCGAGGAGCTGATGTACGCACCTCTGCGGATCGCCTCCGCGCTGGCTGACCGGCGTGCGGCCGAGGGCAGGCGCCACGAGATCACCTACTCGACGACGACGCGCTCGCCGGTGCTCGCCGTCGACGACCCGGGCTACGCGATCCGCACCGCGATCACCTTCCCGTCTCACGACGCGCCCGCCGACGGCGACGGTCCGCGCTTCGCCTACAACCTGCGTGAGGGCGCGTACGAGGCGATCGTCCTGGTCGTCGACGAGCCGGCCGACACCACTGCGCTCCACGAGGAGGGCGGCCTGGTCGACCAGCTCGCCCGGCTCGCGCCGCGGGTCGTGGTCGTGACCGTCCCGGCGTTCACCCCGGAGCCGCGCCACGACCTGCCGGCCCGTCAGCTGCCCGCGCCGCTCCACGGCCCCGCGTTCGGCTCCTACGATCGTGACGACGTCGCGTGGCTGGTCAAGGAGCTTCCGGCGGAGACCTCCGCCGAGACCCCGGAGGACGAACACGCGCACGCGCACCGGGAGCTCTTCGACGAAGCGCTGACGGCGTCGGCCCAGCGAGTGGCGTACGCGATCGGCCTGGTCACCGAGCAGGTGCTGGCTCGGCGCGGGCAGGACGCGGTCCTGGTCTCCCTGATGCGTGCCGGCACCCCGATCGGGGTGCTGATGCGGCGCTGGGCGCAGCGTGTGCACGGGCTCGATCTGCCCCACTACGCGGTCTCGATGATCCGCGGCCGCGGCATCGACCAGACCGCGCTCGCCTATCTGGCCGCGCACCACGACCCCGCTCGGGTGATGTTCGTGGGCGGGTGGACCGGCACGGGTGCGATCGCGCGGGAGCTGGCCGGCTCGCTCGAGAAGGCCAATGCGACGCTCGACGCCCATCTGGCCTCGCCGTTCTCCCCGGAGCTCGCGGTGCTCGCCGACCCGGGCCGGAGCGTGTCGGTCCACGGCACCCGGGAGGACTACCTGATCCCGTCGGCGTGCCTCGGCTCGACCGTCTCCGGCCTCGTCTCGCGCGCCGTCATCGACGACGATCGGGTCGGTCCCAACGACTTCCACGGCGCTGCGTTCCACGCCGACCTGGCTCCGGCCGACGTGTCCAGGAGGTTCGTCGACACGGTCGCGGCCCGGTTCCCGATCGTGCGCACCAAGGTGATGCTCGACCTCGGGGCCCATCTCGGCGGTGACCACAAGCCCACCTGGGTGGGCTGGGACGCGGTCGAGGATGCCGCTGAGAAGTTCGGGGACGGTGACGCCAGCCTGGTTGAGGCCGGCGTCGACGACACCGTCCGGCTGCTGCTGCACGGCGAGGCGGCGACGATCCTGGTCAACCCGGCGCGCGATGCCGACCTGGGTCTCGTCAAGAAGCTCGCCGAGGCGCGCGAGGTGCCGCTGGAGCGGGTCTCCGACCTGCCCTACGC
Organism: Nocardioides sp. NPDC006273; assembly: GCF_040613495.1. NCBI lineage: Bacteria > Bacillati > Actinomycetota > Actinomycetes > Propionibacteriales > Nocardioidaceae > Nocardioides > Nocardioides sp. NPDC006273. Next base: position 63,300 of record NZ_JBEXSD010000031.1, read on the forward strand.
CTGCATCGGCCTCCGGCAGCCCTGATGCCGGTGCCCCCGCCACAGGACCTGGTCGTCGTCGGGAGCATCAACGTCGACCTGACCGCGGACGTCGAGCGGCTGCCGGGCGCAGGGGAGACCGTCGGCGGCGGCCGGCTGCGCCGTGATGTCGGCGGGAAGGGCGCCAACCAGGCGGTCGCGGCGAGCCGGCTGGGCGCGCGGGTGCGGATGGTCGGCGCCGTCGGCTCCGACGCCGACGGTGCCTGGGCGGTCGAGACGGTCAGGTCCGCTGGGGTCGATGTGGAAGGCGTACGCACCGTCGACGCCCCGACCGGCACGGCACTGATCGCCGTCGACGCGGCGGGGGAGAACCAGATCGTGGTGTGTGGCGGAGCCAACGCGCTGGTCGAGCCCGAAGGGTTCGTGGTGGCGACGGACGATGCCGTGCTCATGCAGCTCGAGCTTCCCCTGGACGTCGTCCGTGCTGTGGCCACGCGGACGCCCGGGTTCGTCGTGGTCAACGCGGCGCCCGCGCAGCCGCTGCCTGCGGACCTCGTGGAGCGGGTGGACCTCTTCATCGTCAACGAGACCGAGTACGCCGCGATGCCCGAGCTGGGCAAGGCCAAACGGGTCGCGGTGACCTATGGCGCCTCGGGCGCGGCCATGATCGCCGAAGGCGCCGAGACCGCCCGGGTGCCGGCCGTGTCCACGGAGGTGATCAGCACCGTCGGCGCAGGCGACGCGTTCTCCGCCGCGCTCACCCTCGCGATCCTGGCCGGCATGCCGGACGACGAGGCGCTGCGTACGGCATGCGCGGTCGGTGCGGCGGTCGTCGCCCATCCCAGCGCTCAGCCGCCGCTGGACCGGTTGGAGACGTACGTCTAGCCCAGTTCCTTCTGGAAGAAGTGGGTGGCGTGGGGGTTGTCGTTGTAGCGGTCGATGCGCTCGTAGCCGGCCCGCTCGTACATCCCGATCGCCTCGCTGAGGACGTCGCGGGTGTCGAGGCGTACGACCCGGTGGCCGAGCCTGAGCGCCTCGGCCTCGAGGTGGCGCAGCAGGCGCGAGCCGAGGCCGGCGCCGCGCCAGGCGGGATCGACCCACATCCGCTTGATCTCGCCGGTTCCGTCGAACTCCCGCACTCCGCCCGAGGCGACCGGCGCACCGTCGCTCGCGGCGATGAAGAACGCGCCGTGGGGAGCCCGCAGGGAGGGGTCGTCACCGAAACCCTCGTCACCGACGGTGAACCCAAAGCGGTCGCCGATCTCGGCGAAGTAGTGGCCCATGGCCATCTGGGCGATCGGGTCGCGGGGATCGATCTGCTCGATGGTGATCGTGGCGGCTCGGACCAGCAGGTCGGCTGTCGCCAGGGCATCGTTGAGGCGGTCGCGCTGCCGCTGCGTCAGCGGGTCGAGCAGCAGATGGGCACGCTCCTCGGAGCGGCGCTCGAGGTCGTCCCACTGCTTGAGACCGTCCTCGGTGAGCGCCACGAGCCTGCGCCGGCCGTCGGACGGGTCGCGGTCCATCGCGACGTACCCCTTGCTCTCCAGCGTCCGCAGCATCCGGCTGACGTAGCCGGAGTCGAGGCCGCCGAGTCTGGTCCTGAGATCCTGAACCGTCTCGGCGCC
>NZ_JBEXSD010000032.1:0-64706 GCF_040613495.1 Nocardioides sp. NPDC006273
GCATGGACTTCGGTGTCGTCCTCCAGACCAACCCGCCTGTCTGGCGGGTCGTCGACCTGGCGAAGCGGGCCGAGGCGTACGGCTTCGTGAGAGTGGCCTATAGGTCACTCTCAGCTTCACAACCCTGCGGACCATGTCGGTCCGACCGCTGGATACTGGTGCGGAGATCGCGCGTGCACTGCCACCATCTGCCGCATGGGAAAGGTTCATCCGCGCGTCGAGGGTCGCCTGCGAGAGTTCGTCGATCGTCAGGTCGTCTTCTTCGTAGCCACCGCGCCGCTGGCCGATGATGGCCACGTCAATGTGTCGCCGCGGGGCATCCCAGGCACCTTCGGGATGCTGGACGAGCTCACCTTCGCGTGGCTCGACGGCACCGGGAGCGGCAGCGAGACCATCGCGCACCTGCGCGAGAACGGCCGGATCACGGTGATGTTCTGCGCCTTCGACGGGGCGCCGAACATCGTCCGCTTCCACGGCCGTGGCCGGGTCGTCACCCGCTACGACGAGGAGTACGCCGCCCTGGCCGGCCGCTTCACCGAACTCCCCGGCGCCCGCGCGGTCGTCGTCGTGGACATCGAACGGGTCTCCGACTCCTGTGGCTACGCCGTCCCGCTGATGTCGTACGTCGGCGAGCGCGAGCTGCTCCCGGCGTACTTCGAGCGCAAAGGGGTGGACGGCTCCGCCGAGTACCGGCGCCGGAAGAACCCCGTCAGTCTCGACGGTCTCCCCGCCTTCGACTTCGACCCGGCGCCGGAGTAGTCACCGCTCGTCGTGTCGAAGTCGGCGTGCTCGCCGTCGGTGCGGCTCGACGCTCGCTCGCCACGGTGAATGCGGCGGCCTGCTGACCAGCGGTCACGGCGGTCGGCGAGAATGACGGCCGTGACCGACTTCTCCTATCCCGTGGGTGACCTCGTCGAGGCATGGCAGGCGCGGCCGTGGCCGGAGCCTGTGTCTCTGGAGGGCCGCTACGTCCGGGTCGCGCCGCTCTCGTCGGCGCAGTACTCGGACCTCTACGCCGCGGTCTGCGGATCCGGGGACGCCGACCTGTGGACCTACCGGCCGATCCCGATGCCCACCTCGCTGCAGGAGCTGTGGATGCACCTGGCGGGCCTCGTCGATGCCGACGATGTCGTGCCGTTCGCGTTCGTCCCGAAGGAGGGGGAGCGCGACGGCCGGGCGAGCGGCGTCGCGGGCTACCACGCCATCAACCCCGCACACGGGAGCATCGAGGTCGGCGGCGTGCTCTTCGGGCCGTCGCTGGCCCGGACGCGGATGGCGACCGAGGCGATCCACCTGCTCATGCGGCACGCGTTCGACACGCTGGGCTACCGGCGGTTCGAGTGGAAGCTCGACTCGTTCAACGAGCCGTCACGGCGGGCGGCGGAGCGACTGGGGTTCAGCTATGAGGGCCGGTTCCGCAACCACATGGTCGTCAAGGGCCGCAACCGGGACACCGACTGGTTCTCCGTCACCGCCGAGGAGTGGCCGGCCGTGCGGGAGCGGCACGAGCGCTGGCTCGATCCCGCGAACTTCGACGAGCACGGCCGCCAGCGCAGCTCGCTCCGGCCCTAGCAGGACTAGAGCGCGTCCACCGCCACGACGTGGTGGCGTCCCATCGGCAGCATGAGCGGCTTGGCCGAGACCGGGTCCTGGATGACCGTGCTGCGCATCCCGAAGACGTCCTGGACGAGCTCCGGCACCAAGACCTCATGGGGTCGGCCGGCCGAATGCAGGCGGCCGTCGTGCAGGGCGATGAGGTTGTCGGCGTAGCGCGCGGCGAGGTTGAGGTCGTGCAGCACCATCACGATCGTGGTGCCGGCGCTGCGGTTGAGGTCGGTCAGCAGGTCGAGCACCTCGACCTGATGGCTGATGTCGAGGAAGGTGGTGGGCTCGTCGAGGAGCAGCACCTCGGTCTCCTGCGCGAGCGCCATCGCGATCCAGACCCGCTGCCGCTGGCCACCGGAGAGCTCGTCGACGGAGCGACCGATCAGCTCCACGGTGTCCGTGGCACGAAGCGCCGCGGTCACCGCGCGGTCGTCCGCCTCCGACCAGCGAGTCATGACTCGCTGGTGCGGGTGCCGGCCACGGCCCACCAGCTCGCCGACGGTGATCCCCTCCGGCGCGATCGGCGACTGCGGCAGCAGGCCCATTCGCCGGGCGAGCTGCTTGGCCGGCGTCGCGTGCACCTCCTTGCCGTCCAGGAGCACGCGGCCGGTCCGGGGCGGCAGCAGCCGTGTCATCGAGCGAAGCAGCGTGGACTTGCCGCACGCGTTCGGACCGACGATGGCGGTGACCTCGCCCGGAGCGATGACGAGATCCAGATCGTGCACGACCTCCCGGTCGCCGTAGCCGAGAGTCAGCTTCTCGATCTCCAAGCGCGGCCGGCTGTTGGGCTGGTCAGCGGGCTTGTTGAGGGTCACAGGGTGCCTCCGACTCTGTTGACGCGGACGATGAGGTAGAGCAGGTACGGAGCGCCGAGGATGCCCGTGACCACGCCGACCGGCATCCGGGTGCCGAAGGCGTACTGGCCCGCGAAGTCGGCGACGAGGGTGAGGAGCGCGCCGACCAGGGCCGCCGGAACCAGGAGGGAGCCCCGGGAGCCGACGATCCGGGCGGCGATGGGCCCGGACAGCAGAGCGAGGAACGCGATCGGTCCGGATGCCGCCGTCGCCACGCACACCAGTCCGACCGCGGCGACGATCGTGAGCAGCCGCGTCCGTTCGATGCGTACGCCGAGGGCGGAGGCCGCATCGTCACCGAGCTGCGCCGCGGCGAGGGCACGCGTCTGGAGAAGCACGGCGCCGCCCAGCACGACGACCGCCGTGAGGACCACGAGGACGTCGCGCCACAGCGCTCCGTTCAGGCTGCCGGTGAGCCAGCGCAGCGCCTCGGCGAGCTGGAAGTTGGTGGCGCGCTCGAGCTGCCAGGAGATGACGCTCTGCATCATCGCGGCCATCCCGATGCCGATGAGGATCAGACGTGTACCGGCCGCGGTGCCGCGCCGATAGGCCAGCAGGTAGATGGTGAGTGCGACGCCCACCCCGGCCGTGACCGCGACCCAGGAGACGAGGAGGCCGCCGAGCGAGAAGCTGACGATGGCGACGGCCGCGGCAGCGCTCGCGCCCTCGGTCACGCCGATGACGTCAGGGCTCGCGAGCGGGTTGCGCAGCAGGGTCTGGAAGGTGACGCCCGCCAGGCCGAAGGCCATCCCCGCCACCAGCGCGAGGGTGGCCCGGGGCAACCGCAGCCGTCCGACGATGAACTCGGCACCACCGGCATCGTCGCCGAACACGGCCGAGGCCACCTCGCCGAGTCCGTAGGTGGTCGATCCCAGCATCAGGCTGCCGAGGTAGGCGGCTGCGACGAGTGTGGTCAGGAGGGCGATCAGCTGGCGACGCCTGCGCTCGCGGCCCCGGCGGGCGGCGACGACCAGGCGTAGGTCCGCGGCGGCGTCGGTGGCGTCGGCAGTGGACCCGATGACGTACGGAGATAGCGTCACAGCTCACGCACCTTGGCCTGGCGCACGACGGCGATGAGGACCGGTGCTCCGACGATGGCGGTGATGATCCCGACGTCCACCTCGGTCGGCGGGGCGACGACGCGTCCGAGGACGTCCGCGACCAACAGCAGCACCGCGCCGCCCATCACGCTGAAGGGCAGCAGCCAGCGGTGGTCGGTCCCGATCAGGAGGCGACCGACGTGCGGCACGACCAGCCCGACGAAGGCGATCGGTCCGGTGATCGCGGTGGTGGCCCCGGCGAGCGTGACGGCGCCGGCGGCTGCCAGCAGCCTGGTCCGGGTCACGTGCTCACCGAGCCCGGAGGCGAGGTCGTCGCCGAGCCCGAGCATGTTGAGTCCACGGGCGCACCAGACGCACAGCAGGGCGCCGACGAGGAGGAACGGTGCGACCAGCCACAGCTTGTCGTCGGTGGCTCCGCCGACGCCGCCGACCTGCCAGGAGACGACGTTCTCCGAGATGTCGGGTCTGGGCAGGACGACCGCGGTGACGAAGGACGACAGCGCGGCAGCGGTGGCGGCGCCGGCGAGGGTGAGCTTGAGCGGGGTGGCGCCCCCTCGGCCGAGAGACCCGACCGTCCACACGAACGCTGATGCGAGGGCCGCGCCGAGGATGGCGACCCAGATGTAGCTGATCGGGGAGACCAGGCCGAACCAGGCGATACCGGCGACGACGGCCAGCGATGAGCCCGTGTTGACCCCCAGGATTCCGGGGTCGGCCAGCGGATTGCGGGTGATGCCCTGCAACACCAGGCCCGACACGGCCAGCGCGGCTCCCGCGACGGCAGCCAGCACCGTTCGTGGCACCCGCTTGGCGACCGCGGCTTGGGCGAACCCCTCCGCCTGACCGGATACGCCGGCCCAGATGTCGGCCCAGGACGCCTCGCGCGAGCCCAGGACGATGGACGTGGCCGCGGCCGCCAGGACGGCGGCCGCGAGCACGAGCAGCGCCAGGCTCCGCGTCCGCCGGGTGCCGCGCAGCTGAGCTGCGGGGTCGGCGGGCGCGGAACCTGGGTGGCTGGTCAGAGACGTCGTCATCTCACGTCGATCTGTCGTCGTGCGACGGTCACTTGGTGGTGTACTCGGCCGCGTCGGCCAGCAGGCCGACATAGTCCTCCGCGAGGGCCGGAACCGACAGCGCGGTCGGGTTGGCCGCCGTGCCCATCGCCTCGGCACCGTCGAGGGTGACGATCGCCTTGTTCTTCACGGCCGGCAGTTGGGAGAGCACGGGGTCACCCTCGAGGGCGTCGATGAGCTCCTGGCCGCCGTAGGTGATGATGACGTCGACGTCGGCGAGCTCGTCGGCCCGCTCGGTGCTGATCGAGCCGGAGTAGTCGCCGCTGTCGCCGGTGGCCTCGATGATGCTCGGAGCGACCTCCATGCCGAGGTCGGCGAGGTACTTCGACCGCGTGTCAGCGGCGCTGTAGAAGTTGATCTCGCTCAGGTCGGCCGGGTCGACATGGGTCATGAACATGCCGGTCGTGCCCTCGAGCTCGGGTCGCGTCGCCGCGGCGTCGGCGATGGTCTGCTCCAGGTCGGCGACCAGTTCCTTGCCCTCGGACTCCATACCGAGGCCCTTGGCGTTCTGGAGGACGGAGTCGCGCCACTCGGTCGCCCACGGGTCGTCCGGGAAGGCGACCACCGGGGCGATCTCGCTGAGGGTGTTGTAGTCGTCCTCGGTCAGACCCGAGTAACCGGCGAGGATGACGTCGGGGTCCGTGCCGGCGACGGCCTCGAAGTCGTAGCCGTCGGTCTCGTCGAACAGCACAGGCGTCTCGGCGCCGAGCTCCTTCAGCTTGTCCTCGGTCCACTGCTGGACGCCGTCGCCGTCGTCGTCGCCCCAGGTCATCTTCGACATGCCCACGGGGACGATCCCGAGCGAGAGCGGGACCTCCTGGTTGGCGAAGTCGACGGTGGCCACCCGCTCGGGCTTCTCCTCGATGACCGTCTCACCGAAAGCGTGCTGCACGGTGACGGGCTTCCAGCTCCCACCCGCAGCGCTCTTCGAGGAACCTTCGGCGTCAGAACCACACGCCGCCAAGCCTGCCGCGACCGCGACCAGTGCGACGGGCACCGCCGCCTTCCGTGCGATGAACATCTCGTCCCGCCTTCTGTAGTTAGGTTAGCTATACCTTACTGTACGTCTTTACCCTACGCGGGATTGCGTAGCCCGTCCCCGCTTCTGAGCCGATGTGCCGGTGGCTCGGGCACAGCAGTCTGGAGGGCACACAGAGCCCAACAGATTGGACAGAACGATGAGCATCAACGAGACGATGGCAACCCTGGCCGTGACCGGCGACGGCTGGGGTCCGTGGCGCGAGACCGGCCCGTGGCACGACGGGGGAGGGCCGCCGGCGTTCTGGCCGATCTTCCCCCTCCTGTGGTTCCTCGTGATCGCGGCGATCATCACCGCGATCGTCGTCTTCGGCAGCAATCGGGCGGCCGAGGGGCCGCGGCGCGCGGGTGAGGCGAGGCTGGCCGAGAGGTACGCCGCGGGCGAGATCGACGAGAACGAGTACCGCGCCCGCCGCGACGTCCTGCGGCAGAAGCCGGGCCGCACGAAGGACGCCTGAACCCCGCTGGTCTGTGGCAGCCTTGGCTGCCATGGACCAGCGCATCAGCTTCATCACGCTCGCCGTCGCCGACGTCGCGGTGAGCCGGGCGTTCTACATCGACGGACTCGGCTGGGTCCCGGAGCTCGAGGCCGACGGGGTGCTCATGATCCGCGTCGGTGAGCACGTCATCCTCTCGTTGTGGGACCGGCGCGAGTTCGAGGAGGAGGTCGGCACGATCGCCGTCGCCGACGGCGTCGCGCCGTTCACCCTCGCCCACAACGTCGCCACCCGCGAGGAGGTCGACAGCGTCCTGGCGCTCGCCCGGTCGCTCGGGAGGGACGCCTCGACCGCCGAGGAACGAGCCTGGGGCGGCTACACCGGCTACTTCGCCGACCCTGACGGCGTGCGCTGGGAGATCGCCTACAACCCCGGCCCGGTGGGGCAGACCGTGCTGCCCTGACGCGGAGGACCCTCAGTCCGCGAACCCGGGCAGATGCTCCTCGAGGATCGACCGGAACGGCGCCTCCGCGTTGAGCTGCGCCAGCACGCCGAGCCCACCGAGCCAGACCCGGTGGATGAGCAGGTAGGACGGCGGCAGGTTGAGCTTGAGGCCGACCGTGTAGGCAGGGTCCTTGGGATCGTTGATCCGCTTGAACTCCTCCCGCATCCACTCCCGGGTGAACCGGAAACGCTCCTCCAGGGCCGGGGTCACGAACGGGGCCAGGTAGTCGAGCACGTGCTGCGGCTCGACCTTGATCCCGTCACGGATGAAGCCGACGTCGCGCAGACCCTCGACCAGAGCCTCGGCGTCGCCGGTCGAGGCGATCCGGATCAGTCGACCCATCGGCTCGGGGAAGCCACGCTCCGGGAGCCGGGCGGCGAGCCCGAAGTCGAGCACCGCCATGCGACCGCCGGGGAGGACCCGGAAGTTGCCGGGGTGCGGGTCGGCGTGGAGCATCCCGGTCAGCTCGGGCGCGGAGAACCAGAACCGGGCGAGCAGCTCGCCGTAGTGGTCGCGTTCCTCGGTGGTGCCCTCGGCGATCACCTTCGCGATCGAGCCCTGCGACTCCACCCACTCGGTGACGAGCACCGACGGGCCCACTGTGACGACATCAGGGACGTCGATCAGGGGATGGTCGGCGTACGCCTCGGCGAAGACGTGCTGGGCCTCGGCCTCCTTCGGGTAGTCGAGCTCCTCGATGACCCGCTCCTGCATCTCGGCGACGAGAGCCTTGACGTCCATGCCGGGCACGACCGCGTTGCCGATCGCTCCCAGCCGGCCGATCTGGCGCAGGTCGGCGCGCAGGGCCTCCTCCGAGCCGGGATACTGCACCTTCACCGCCACCTCGCGGCCGTCGACCCATCGGCCCCGGTGGACCTGTCCGATCGAGGCCGAGGCGGCCGGCTCCTCGGAGAGCTCGACCAGCCGCTCGGCCCAGTCCTTACCGAGGTCTCGGGCCAGCAGGCCGCGTACGATCCCGGTCGGCATCGGGGGAGCGGAGTCCTGGAGCCGGGTGAGCTGGTCTCGGTAGTGGGCCGCCTGCGACTCGGGCAGGGCCGCCTCCATCACCGAGAGCATCTGGCCGAACTTCATCGCGCCGCCCTTGAGCTCACCCAGGGTGCGGAACAGCTGGTCGGCCGTACGCTGGTGGACATCGGCCAGGACGGCCTCGGCGGGCTTGCCCCCGATCCGCTTCCCGAGCCCGAGCGCCTTGCGCCCGGCGTACCCCATCGGCAACGCGGCCAGCTTGGCCGTCCGTGTCGCCGCTCGCCGCGGCAGACCCTTCGACGACCCCTCCGCCTCATCCATGCCGCCATTGTGCCTGTCGCCTGCAACTCGCACATCGCGAAGTAGCCTTCCCGTATGAGTGAGCGCCAGCGAACGACGACAAGCGTCAGGCCACCGCATCCGTACTCTTTGCCCTGCCCTACGGAGGCGGTGGCATGACCTCTGAGCTGACGATCGTGACCCCGCTCGACCCTGCCGCCGAGGACCCGTTCGGCTGGCTGGAGGAGGTCGAGAGCGCAGACGCGCTGGCCTGGGTCCGGGCCCGCAACGAGGAGGCCCACGCGAGCGTCGGGGCCGATCCCGTGTTCGCCGAGATCGAGGCGCGCATCCTCGAGGTGCTCGACTCCGACGACCGGGTGCCCGAGGTCTCGCTTCTCGGCGAGCATCTCTACAACTTCTGGCGCGACGCCGACCACGAGCGTGGCATCTGGCGGCGCACCACGCCGGAGTCCTACCGGACCGATGATCCCGAGTGGGAGCTCCTGCTCGATCTCGACGCGCTCGCCGCCGAGGAGGGCGAGAGCTGGGTCTGGCACGGCGCCTCGGTGCTTCGGCCCGAGCCCGGCGAGCCGTGGCGCAAGGTGCTCGTCGACCTCTCCCCGGGTGGCTCGGACGCCGACGTGACCAGGGAGTTCGACCTGGTCGAGAAGGCGTTCGTGACACCTGCGGACGGTGGGTTCACCCGTGCCGTGGAGCAGGGCGGCGCCAAGGGCGGTCTCTCCTGGTGCGGCCCCGACGCCGTCTATGTCTTCACCGACTTCGGGCCGGGCTCGCTGACCCCGAGCGGCTACCCGCGCATCGTGAAGCTGTGGCGCCGCGGCACCCCGTTCGAGGACGCGGCGGTGGTCTACGAGGGCACCGACGAGGACATGTACATCTCCGCCCGCCGCATCCACACCCCCGGCTTCGAACGCGACCTGGTCAGCCGCTCGATCGCGTTCTACAAGTCCGAGACGTACGTCGCCACCGACCCCGGCACCCCCGAGCAGACCCTCACCAAGCTCGACATCCCCGACTCGGCCGAGGCCGGCTTCCACCGCGAATGGCTGGTCGTCGAGCTCCGCGAGGAGTGGGCGCCGAAGGAGCGGACGTACGCCGCAGGCTCGCTGCTCGCGATCGACGCCGACCGGTTCCTGGCCGGTGAGCGCGACCTCACCGTGCTCTTCGAGCCCACCCCGAGCACCTCGCTCGCCGGCGCTACCTGGACCCGCAACCATCTGGTCCTCAACGTCTTCGAGGACGTCAAGAACCGGCTGCACGTCCTGACGCCGCCGGCGTCGGGCCAGGGGGCGTGGACGCGCTCCGACTTCCCGGCGACCGACCCGGTGGCCGCGGTCGGCACGCGGGCGGTCGACGCGGTCGAGTCCGACGAGGTCTGGGTCGTCACCAGCGGCTACCTGACCCCGGCGACGTACGGCCTGACCGAGATCGGCGCGGAGACGATCGAGCCACTGAAGTCGGCGCCGGCCTGGTTCGAAACCGAGGGGCTGCGCGCCGAGCAGCGCTTCGCCACGTCGAAGGACGGCACCCGCGTGCCGTACTTCATCGTCGGCCCCGAGGCGGCGCTCGACGGCGCAGGCCCGGCCCCGACGCTGCTCTACGGCTACGGCGGCTTCGAGATCCCGATGACGCCGGGCTACTCCCCGGGGGTGGGCCGGAGCTGGCTCAGCGAGGGCGGGGTCTACGCCGTCGCCAACATCCGCGGGGGAGGGGAGTACGGCCCAGCCTGGCACCAGGCGGCGCTGAAGGAGAACCGGCACAAGGCCTACGAGGACTTCGCCGCGGTCGCCCGCCATCTCGCCGAGACCGGGGTGAGCGACGCGAGCCACCTCGGGATCCAGGGCGGATCCAACGGAGGCCTGCTGACCGGCAACATGCTCACGCTCTACCCGGAGCTGTTCGGTGCGGTCGTGATCCAGGTTCCGCTGCTGGACATGAAGCGCTACTCCCATCTCCTCGCCGGAGCGTCGTGGATGGCCGAGTACGGCGACCCCGACGTGCCGGAGGAGTGGGAGTACATCAAGACCTTCTCGCCCTACCACCTGCTCGACGGGTCGAGGACCTACCCGCCGGTCCTGCTCACCACCTCCACCAAGGACGACCGCGTGCACCCCGGCCACGCCCGCAAGATGGCCGCGCTGCTGGCCGCCGCCGGCAAGGACGTCACCTACTACGAGAACATCGAGGGCGGTCACGGCGGGGCGGCCAACAACGCCCAGTCGGCCCACCTCTCCGCCTTCGCCTGGACCTTCCTGCGGGAGCGGCTCGGACTGATCGAGTGACAGATACTGGGACGGTGATCTCAGATCATGGGACGACCGATAGGGTGTGGTGACACGGCGCGACACCTGGGGTTAACGTGTGAGCATGCTGAACAGCATTATCGTACTTATCAGGCGCGTCGCCTAGGAGCCACTGGCCCCAGACGACGCGTCTCCCTCCGTTGCCCGCCGGGCCGGAGGGTTTTTTGTTGCACGAGCAGCCCAAGCAGATAACCGAGCACAGCCCATGAGTAGAAGCTCCGATGAGTAGGACGGCGGACATGAGCGAGCAGATGACAGGCGCACAGAGCCTGATCAAGTCGCTGGAAGCAGCGGGGGCCGAGAACATCTTCGGCATTCCGGGAGGCGCGATCCTTCCGGCGTACGACCCGCTGATGGACTCGAAGATCCGCCACATCCTCGTACGCCACGAGCAGGGCGCCGGCCACGCCGCCCAGGGCTACGCCGCCGCGACCGGCAAGGTCGGCGTCTGCATGGCCACCTCCGGCCCCGGCGCGACCAACCTGGTCACCCCGCTCGCCGACGCCAACATGGACTCCGTGCCGATGGTGGCCATCACCGGCCAGGTCGGCGCGGCGATGATCGGCACCGACGCCTTCCAGGAGGCCGACATCCGCGGCATCACGATGCCGGTCACCAAGCACAGCTTCCTCATCACCGACCCGGCGGAGATCCCGCTCCGGGTCGCTGAGGCCTTCCACCTCGCCTCCTCCGGGAGGCCGGGTCCGGTCCTCGTCGACGTCACCAAGTCGGCGTTGCAGGCCACCACCACCTACCGGTGGCCGACCGAGCTCCACCTGCCGGGCTACCGCCCGGTGACCAGGCCGCACGCCAAGCAGATCCGCGAGGCGGCGCGCCTGATGCTGGAGGCCAAGAAGCCGGTCCTGTACGTCGGCGGCGGCACGATCCGCTCCGGTGCCCACCGCGAGCTCTTCCAGCTGGCCACGCTCACCGGGATCCCGGTGGTGACCACGCTGATGGCCCGCGGCGCCTTCCCGGACTCCCACCCGCAGCACCTCGGCATGCCGGGCATGCACGGCACCGTCCCCGCGGTCGCCGGCCTGCAGAAGTCCGACCTGATCATCAGCCTCGGCGCCCGGTTCGACGACCGCGTCACCGGCAACCTGGACTCCTTCGCCCCCAACGCCAAGGTGATCCACGCCGACATCGACCCGGCCGAGATCGGCAAGAACCGCTACGCCGACGTCCCGATCGTCGGCGACGTGCGCGAGGTCCTCACCGACTTGATCACGGTGCTCACCGCGGAGAAGGAAGCCGGCAAGGAGGGCGACTACGAAGGCTGGATCTCGTTCATGGCCGGGATCAAGAAGGCGTACCCGCTCGGCTACGACCTCCCCGCCGACGGCCTCGCGCCGCAGTACGTCATCGAGCGTCTCGGCGCGATCTCCGGCGACGAGACGATCTTCACCGCCGGAGTCGGCCAGCACCAGATGTGGGCTGCGCAGTTCATCGGCTACGAGCACCCGAACACCTGGATCAACTCCGGTGGCCTCGGCACGATGGGGTACTCCGTCCCGGCGGCGATGGGCGCGAAGGTCGGCTGCCCGGACGCCACGGTCTGGTCGATCGACGGCGACGGCTGCTTCCAGATGACCAACCAGGAGCTCGCCACCTGCGCGATCGAGGGCATCCCGATCAAGGTCGCGATCATCAACAACGACAACCTCGGCATGGTGCGCCAGTGGCAGACGCTCTTCTACGGCGAGCGCTACTCCAACACCAACCTGCAGTCCCACACTGAGCGCTCTGGTTTGGGCGCCAAGCGCATCCCTGACTTCCCCAAGCTGGCCGAGGCCATGGGCTGCGTCGGCCTGGCCTGCGACTCCGCCGACGACGTCGACGCCACCATCGCGAAGGCCATGGAGATCAACGACGCCCCTGTCGTCGTCGACTTCCGGGTCAACAAGGACGCCATGGTGTGGCCGATGGTCGCCGCCGGCTCCTCCAACGACGAGATCCAGTACGCGCGCGACCTCGCGCCCGAGTTCGACGAGGACGACCTCTGATGAGCATCCAGCCCGTGAAGACCGGCGGCAAGCACACGCTGAGCGTCCTGGTCGAGAACAAGCCCGGTGTCCTGGCCCGCGTGGCCGCGCTCTTCTCGCGCCGTGGCTTCAACATCGAGTCCCTCGCGGTCGGGCCGACCGAGCACGACGAGGTCTCCCGCATGACGGTCGTGGTCAATCTCGAGAACACCCCTCTCGAGCAGGTCACCAAGCAGCTCAACAAGCTGGTCGAGGTGATCAAGATCGTCGAGCTCGAGCCGGAGTCGCGCGTCCAGCGCGCCCTCATGCTGGTCAAGATCACCGCCACCACGGAGACCCGCAGCCAGGTGCTCGACACCATCCAGCTCTTCCGGGCCAAGGTCGTCGACGTGTCCACCGACACCGTCGTCGTCCAGCTCGCCGGCAACACCGGCAAGCTCAACGACTTCCTGCGAGTCATCGAGCCCTTCGGCATCCGTGAGCTCTCCCAGTCCGGCATGGTCGGCATGGGCCGCGGCTCCCGGTCGATCTCCGAGCGCAGCCTGCGATCCGTGGCTGTGCCCGCTCCGCCTCCCGCGGTCTGAACCAAACCACATCAATCACCACAGGTGGGTCTCGACAAGCTCGACCACCGAACGAAAAGGAGAAGCCCTCGTGGCTGAGATTTTCTACGACGACGACGCCGACCTCTCGCTGATCCAGGCGAAGAAGGTTGCGGTCATCGGCTACGGCAGCCAGGGCCATGCCCATGCGCTCAACCTGCGTGACTCCGGTGTGGACGTCCGCATCGGTCTGCAGCCCGGCTCGAAGTCGACCGCCAAGGCGGAGGAGGAGGGCCTCAAGGTCCTCACCCCGGCCGACGCCGCCGCGGAGGCGGACGTGATCGTCATCCTCGCCCCCGACCAGCACCAGCGTGGGCTCTACAACGACGAGCTCGCCCCGCACGTGACCGCCGGCAAGACCCTCGTCTTCGGCCACGGCTTCAACGTGCGCTTCGGCTACATCAAGGCTCCCGAGGGTGTCGACGTGATCCTGGTGGCCCCGAAGGCGCCGGGCCACACCGTCCGTCGTGAGTACGTCGCCGGCCGCGGCATCCCGGACATCATCGCCGTCGAGCAGGACGCCTCCGGCTCCGCCTGGGACATCGCCAAGGCGTACGCCAAGGGCATCGGCGGCACCCGCGCCGGGGTCATCAAGACGACCTTCACCGAGGAGACCGAGACCGACCTCTTCGGCGAGCAGGCCGTTCTCTGCGGTGGCGTGTCGCACCTCGTCCAGGCCGGTTTCGAGACGCTCACCGAGGCCGGCTACCAGCCCGAGATCGCCTACTTCGAGGTGCTTCACGAGCTCAAGCTCATCGTGGACCTGATGTGGGAGGGCGGCATCGCCAAGCAGCGCTGGTCGATCTCCGACACCGCTGAGTACGGCGACTACGTCTCCGGCCCGCGCGTCGTCGGCCCGCAGGTCAAGGAGACCATGCAGCAGGTGCTCGCCGAGATCCAGGACGGCTCCTTCGCCGCTCGGTTCATCGCCGACCAGGACAACGGTGCGACCGAGTTCCAGAAGCTGCGCGAGGAGGAGGCCGGTCACCCGATCGAGGCCACCGGCAAGGCCCTGCGCGCCCACTTCTCGTGGAGCCAGGCCGACGACGACTACACCGAGGGTTCAGCCGCCCGCTGATCCCCCAAGAGTGCCGAGTCGGCGCAAACTGACCGAAAACCATGCCGAGTCGGCGCGTTCTAACGCGCCGACTCGGCTGGATTTGTGGTCAGTTCGCGCCGACTCGGCGGATTACTTGACCTCGGACTTGAGGGTCAGGCGGAGGCCGATCAGAAGCGGGATCAGCAGCCAGAGGGCGGTGGCGGTGCCGAGCTGCGCCCAGGCCTCCCGGGTCATGTCGTCGTCGAAGAGGCGGGTGGAGGCCCAGTTGAGGTCGAGCCAGGCGCCGTGGTCGCGCCACCACTCGTTGACCATGACGAGCGCGTTGGAGATCGTCG
The DNA here is from genome assembly GCF_040613495.1 of Nocardioides sp. NPDC006273. Classification (NCBI taxonomy): domain Bacteria; kingdom Bacillati; phylum Actinomycetota; class Actinomycetes; order Propionibacteriales; family Nocardioidaceae; genus Nocardioides; species Nocardioides sp. NPDC006273. The sequence continues at coordinate 14,146 of NZ_JBEXSD010000032.1, forward strand.
GCAGGACCAAGGCGTAGACGAAGTAGCCGACGATCGCCGCCGGTGAGCTGCGGAAGAGCGTGCCGAGCATGAACCCCATCAGCATGCCGATGATCTGGGCCAGGACGATCTGGGCGAAGATGACCGCGGAGATGTCCCAGCCCGCGTCGACTCCGGCGATGGCGGTGCCGAGCAGGTTGCCCAGTGCCCCGATCCCGAGCGCGGCTGCCATCGAGACGACGCCAAGGGCGACAGTCAGGGCCGCCTTGGCACCGATCACCTTGCCGCGGCTGGGGACGAGGGTGAAGGTGGTCAGCGCCGTACGCGAGCTCCACTCGCTCGAGACCGACAGCACGGAGATCATCGGCAGGATCACGGCCATCGGGATGCCGATCGCCGTCGCGAACATGCTGTAGGTGAGCCCATCGTCGGCGGAGAAGACGATGATCGCCGCGGTGGCGATCACCGCGAGGATGCCGATGCTCGCCACCAGCCAGAAGCCGGAACGTGTGTCGAACATCTTGCGCAGCTCGACCGAGAGCACGCGCGTGAACGGGATCGGGGCGGGGACGGCCCGCGTGCGGCGGTGGGCCGCCTCCTGCTGGTGCCCTGCCGGGCTGGCCGGCTCTGGGGCGACGGTCGTGGTGGTCATGCTGCGGTCCCTTCCGGGGTCACGAGGTGGTCGCGCTGAGTAGAGGCGGTGAGCTGGAGGAACATCTCCTCCAGGCCGGCGCCGTCGGCGGCTCGGAGCTCGGTCAGCACCAGCCCGGCGTCGAAGGCGATCTGGCCGACGGCGGCGAGGTCGGCGTCGCTGAGGACGGCACGCTCGGTGGTGATCTCGGCGGTGTGGCCCGCACGCTGGAGCGCCCGGCCGAGGGCGGTGAGGTCGCTGGTACGGGCGTACGTCCCGCCGCCGGCGAGCAGCTCTTGCTTGGTGCCCTGCGCGACGATCCGGCCGTTGCCGATGACCACGATGTCGTCGGCGATGACCTCGATCTCGTGCAGCAGGTGGGACGAGAGCAGCACGGTGCCGCCGTCGTCGGCGAAGCCGCGCAGCAGGTCCCGCATCCAGCGGATGCCCGCGGGGTCGAGCCCGTTGGCCGGCTCGTCGAGGATCAGCACCTCCGGGTCCCCGATCAGGGCCGTCGCGATCCCGAGCCGCTGCCGCATCCCGAGGGAGTAGTTGCGTACGCGCCGTCCGGCCTCCTCCTCGGTCAGGCTGACCCGCTCGAGCGTCTCGGCCACGCGGGTCTTCGACAGGCCCATCGTGCGGGCGGCCAGGGTGAGGATCTCGCGGCCGGTGCGGCCGCCGTGCTGTGCGGAGGCGTCGAGGAGGACACCGACCTCGAGGCCGGGGTTGGGCAGCTGGGAGAAGTGGCGTCCCAGAAGATGCGCGCTGCCGGAGGACGGATCGGTGAGCCCGACCAGGATGCGCATGGTCGTGGACTTGCCGGCGCCGTTGGGGCCGAGGAAGCCGGTCACCCGGCCGGGCTCGGCATTGAAGGTCACGTTGTCGACGGCCGTGAACCCGCCGTACCTCTTGGAGAGGGCATCGATCTGGATCATGCATCGAGCCTCGCCCCAACCGACTCTCGGCCGCGTCCGGCAGATCCCTGGCGGGCTCCCGGACCTTCCCCTGGTCACCCCTGAGACCGTCTCAGGGGCCCTGCCCATCTGCTGCGGAATGTTTCGTACCGGACGAAACGTTCCCGCCACATGCGTATTGATGTCTGGTCCGACGTCGTCTGTCCCTGGTGCTACATCGGCAAGCGACACCTCGAGGAGGCCCTGGAGGGCTTCGAGCACAGCGACGACGTCGAGATCGTCTACCACTCCTTCGAGCTCGACCCGACCGCGCCGCAGGTGCCGGTCGAGACCACGGTCGAGGCGCTGTCGAAGAAGTTCGGTGCTTCAGTCGAGCAGACCCGCGAGATGATGAAGCAGGTCAGCGTCCCTGCCGCCGCTGCCGGTCTCGAGTTCAGCTACGAGGACACCCCGCACGCGCGCACCATCGACGCCCACCGGCTGATCCACCTGGCCAAGGCCGAGGGCAGGCAGGCCGCGCTCAAGGAGGAGCTGCTCGCTGCGTACTTCACCCGGGGCGAGTCGATGGGCGACCACGCCGTCCTGCGGCAGGCCGCGGTGAACGTCGGTCTCGACGCCGCGCGCGTCGACGAGGTGCTCGCCAGCGACGAGTTCGCGGCCGACGTACGGGCCGATGTCGACCAGGCCCGCGCCTACGGCGCGACCGGGGTGCCGTTCTATGTCGTCGAGGAGAAGTACGGCGTCTCCGGTGCACAGCCCACGAAGGTGTTCAGCCAGCTGTTGGAGCGGGTGCACGCCGAGAGCAAGCCGGCGCTGACGATCGTCGGCGACGGTGACGCCTGCGGTCCTGACGGCTGCGCCATCTGACCGTCGGGCCGGAGTCGATCTAGCGCTTGGTGGCGATCAGGACGCTGGTGTCGGGGGCCACCATGACCTCGACGGTGGTGAAGCGCTCGTCGGTGAGCCAGGACTCACGCAGGCTGTCGACCCGGCCGTAGACGATCGGCGGCCACAGGTCGGTGGGGATGAGGTCGTCGATGACGACGATGCCGCCCTCCTCGACCAGCTCGGCGAGCTGGTCGGGGGAGACCCCGCCGGGGGTCTCGGCGTCCAGGAAGAGCAGGGCGAACGGGCCGCGGTCGCGCAGGATGCCCCAGTCGGCGGCGATCACCTCGACGTGCCCGTCGTCAGCGAAGATCTCGGCGGCCTCCTTGGCGAGGTGCTCGTCGAGCTCGGCGGAGACGATGTGGGCCACATCGCCGCGTACGCCGCTGCGCAGCCAGGCGGTGCCGACACCGCATCCGGTCCCGAACTCCGCCATGGTGCCGCTCCGGGTGGCCGCGAGGGTCGCCAGAAGCCGTCCGGTCTCGTTGCGGCAGAACGAGACGTACCCCGCCCGACGGGAGACGTCGAAGGCGCGGGTCACGATGTCCGGAAGCTCTGGGGGTGCACTCACAGGGCCAGTCTTCCTGATGACGGGTGTGATCGCGCGCACGGGCGTCTCGGATGGCGGACCATTCGTCCAGATTCGCTCTCTCGAGGCGTCTGCCGGGTTAACGTCAGAACACCATGCGGAGCATTTTTCTCGTACTCGAGTGCCGCGACGGGGCCCGGCGGTAACGACCGCAGGAGAAGCCACCTCGTCGCGGTGGCTTCCGTCTTCCAAAGACCCCGGCTTCTCTCCCACACCCTCTGATTCCCTGACGTGTGAAGGAAGAAGCCATGTACGCGATGTACCCCGAGAGCCCGGCCGAATACGACAAGTGGGGCCGCGAGTGGGGCCCGGCGAGCCACGACCCGGACAACCCGCACAGCGTTGAGAACACCATCGCCGCGGTCCAGCAGGCGCTCGACCTGCGGGACAACGGCGGCCAGCTGCCCGACGACAACTAGTCTCGCCGTCATGTCTACGACCAACCTCGCAGTGATCCCCGGCGACGGCATCGGACCGGAGGTGACCGCCGAGGCCCTGAAGGTGCTCGAGGTCGCTGCCAACATCGCCTCGGGCTCCGCCTCGGCGGAGCCGGTGAAGTTCGAGCAGACCCGCTACGACCTCGGTGCCGAGCGCTATCTCGCCACCGGCGAGGTCCTGCCCGAGTCTGTTCTCGCCGAGATCAAGGAGCAGGACGCCATCCTGCTCGGAGCGGTCGGCGGCAAGCCCAACGACCCCAACCTGCCCCCGGGCATCCTGGAGCGCGGGCTGCTGCTCAAGCTCCGCTTCGAGCTCGACCACTACGTCAACCTGCGTCCGTCGCGACTCTTCCCGGGGGCGACCTCCCCGCTGTCGCCGGCGGTGCTGGACAAGGGCGAGATCGACTTCGTCGTGGTGCGTGAGGGCACCGAGGGCCTCTACACCGGCAACGGGGGCGCGATGCGGGTCGGAACCCCGCACGAGGTCGCCACCGAGACCTCGGTCAACACCGCCTACGGCGTGGAGCGGGTCGTCCGCGACGCCTTCGCCCGCGCCCAGGCGCGTCCGCGCAGGAAGCTGACCCTGGTCCACAAGACCAACGTGCTCGTCAACGCCGGCTCGCTGTGGTGGCGGATCACCCAGCAGGTCGCCGAGGAGTTCCCCGACGTCACCGTGGACTACCTCCACATCGACGCGGTGATGATCTTCCTCGCCACCGACCCGGCCCGCTTCGACGTGATCGTCACCGACAACATCTTCGGCGACATCATCACCGACCTCGCCGCTGCCATCACCGGCGGCATCGGCCTGGCCGCCTCCGGCAACATCAACTCCTCCCGCGAGTTCCCCTCGATGTTCGAGCCCGTCCACGGCTCCGCCCCCGACATCGCAGGTCAGCAGAAGGCGGACCCCACCGCGGCAATCCTGTCCGGGGCCCTTCTGCTCGAGCACCTCGGTCGCCCCGAGGCTGCCGCTGCCATCGACGCCGCCGTGCTCGCCGACCTCTCCGAGCGCGGTTCGGAGCCTCGTGCGACCTCCGAGGTCGGCGACGCGATCGCCGCGCGAGTAGTCGGCTAGACGCTCACCCTCGAAGGGCCGGGCGCAGATTCTCCTGCGTCCGGCCCTTTCTCTGTCCTCATCATTTACCCCGCCCGCGATAGCACAGCCCTCGCAGAACAGGACTAATCTCATGGTCATGGAGATCAGCACCACATTGTCGACCCAACCGGCCACCGACAAGCAGCGCGCGGAGGTCCTGGCGAACCCAGGCTTCGGCAACCATTTCACCGACCACATGCTCACCGTCGAGTGGACGCCCGAACAGGGCTGGCACAACGGTCGCATCGAGGCGTACGCACCGATCAGCCTGGACCCGTCGGCAGCCGTGCTGCACTACGCCCAGGAGATCTTCGAGGGCATGAAGGCCTACCGGCACGAGGACGGCTCGATCTGGTCGTTCCGGCCTGAGGCCAACGCCGCCCGGATGGCCCGCTCCAGCGAGCGCCTGGCTCTGCCCGTCCTCGAGATCGAGGACTTCGTGCAGACCGTCTTCGACCTGGTCAAGGTCGACCACCGCTGGGTCCCCGAGGCCTCGGAGAGCGACGAGAAGAGCCTCTACCTGCGGCCCTTCATGTTCGCCTCGGAGTCGTTCCTCGGTGTTCGTCCGGCCCAGCACGTGACCTACATGGTCATCGCCTCGCCCGCCGGCTCCTACTTCAAGGGCGGCGTGAAGCCGGTCCGGATCTGGCTCAGCGAGAACTACACCCGCGCGGGCCGCGGCGGCATGGGCGCGGCCAAGACCGGTGGCAACTACGCCTCCTCCCTGGTCGCCCAGGCCGAGGCCTCGGCCAACGGCTGCGACCAGGTCGTGTTCCTGGACGCGCAGGAGGGGAAGTACGTCGAGGAGCTCGGCGGCATGAACCTCTACTTCGTCCACGCCGACGGCCGGATCGTCACCCCCGAGACCGGCACCATCCTCGAGGGGATCACCCGCGCCTCCATCATCGAGCTCGCGGGCAAGCTCGGCTACACCGTCGAGGAGCGCAAGTTCACCATCGACGAGTGGAAGGCCGGCGTCGAGTCCGGTGAGATCACCGAGGTCTTCGCCTGCGGCACCGCCGCCGTGGTCACCCCGGTCGGCGAGCTCGTCCACGAGGGCGGCTCCATCGCCTCGGCCGGTGACGGCGAGGTCTGGCGGACCATCCGCAAGCAGCTGGTCGACATCCAGTTCGGCCGCGCCGAGGACACCTTCGGCTGGATGCGCCAGATCGTCTAGCGGAGACGTCGGCCGAGGCGTCAGCCCGGTCGGTCGAAGCGTCAGGTACGTAGGCCGAGGCGTCGCTCCCGTCGGTCGTGATGGCAACGGGTGACGCCTCGGCCGACGTAAGTGACGCCTCGGCCGACGTAGGTGACGCCTCGGCGGGGTGTCGGCTGTGGCGGATAAGGTTTGTCCCGTGACGACAGCCCCGCGCCTACCCCGGGTGAGCCGACGAGAGAGCGTCGGTGACTACGACCTGCTCTCCTTGCTGGGGCAGGGCGGGATGGGCCGGGTCCACCTGGCCGGCCACCGCGTGAGCGGCGAGCGGGTGGCGCTGAAGGTGCTGCGTACGCAGTTCGTCGGAGACGAGGAGGGGCGCCAGCGCCTGGCGCGCGAGGTCTCCTCGCTGCAGCGGGTGCGGAGCAGGTGGGTCGCCGGGGTGGTCGCTGCCGACCCGTGGGGCGAGGTGCCGTGGCTGGCGACCCGCTACGTCCCGGGGCCGACGCTGCACGACAAGATCGTCAACGAGGGCGTGCTCTCGCGCGACGACGTCGAGCAGCTGGCCAGCGACCTGGCCGAGGGTATCGCCGACTGTCACGCCGTCGGCGTCCTGCACCGCGACGTCAAGCCGGCCAACATCATCATGGAAGGACGTACGCCGATCCTGATCGACTTCGGGCTCGCCCGCGTCGCCGACGACCCGAAGATCACCGTGACCGGCCTGCTGATCGGCACACCCGGCTACCTGCCGCCCGAGATCGCCGTCGGCGACCCGGCCACTCCGGCCTCGGACGTTCACTCATGGGCCGCCGTGGTGGCGTACGCGGCGACCGGCCGCCCGCCCTTCGGCGAGGGCAACTCGATGAAGCTGATGGACCGGGCCCGGCGCGGTGAGCACGACCTGGAGGGCGTGCCGCAGCCGCTGCGCGGGCTGCTCGGCCAGGCGCTCTCGCCGGATCCCGCCGACCGCCCGACGCTGGACGAGGTGCGCGAGTGGCTGCGTACGCCGCGCCGACCGTTCGTGCACAAGCCGGTCGAGCAGCTCTCGCTCAGCGACCGGACCGAGCGTGAGAAGGCCACCACCCCGGCCGCGCCGTTCCCTCCGGCCGGCCAGCCGGGCCGGCCCGGCCCGCGGCCGAACAGCCGCCGCGACCGCGGCCTGGAGAAGCTGCGCCGCGGGGCGATCTGGCTCGGTCTGCTCGCCTTCACGGTCGGCCTGATCGCCGCGTTCCCGAGCGTCGGCTTCTGGACCGTGCTCGGCGCGGCGTGGCTGATCCGGGCCGGCACCCTGGCAGCCGGCGATCTGCGTCGCTGGCGTTGGTATCGCGGCCGCAAGTGGCATGACGCGCCCCGGCTCCTGCTCGGCGCTCCCTGGCGGCTGGTCCGCTCGCTCCCGAAGACGTTCGTGGTGGGCACGTGGGGTTTCGGGTTCGTGGTGGCGGCAGTGTTGATCGGCTTCGCCCTGCAGCTCTCCCTGCCGGCGGCTCTGGGTTTTGCAGGGCTGGCGTTCGTGGTCGCGCTGTGGACCGGCTCCGGACGCGACCGGATGTGTGACCCGGTGACCAAGGTGGTCCGACGGGTCTCGGAGCGATGGGTCCCGTGGATCCTCGGGTTCGCGGTGGTCCTCACTCTGGCTCTCTTCCCGATCCAGACCCTGACCGAGGACGGTCCGCAGTTCTCCGGCGGCGACGAGTCGTGGTGGGTCGAGCTCCTCGGCTGGTGAGACGCCCGTCCCACTGAGGGAGATTTCGTGGCAGGATCAGGGCCATGACGACCTTTGTCATCATCATTCGCTAGCGCGCCGAGCTCCGCTCGACGCGCCACCCTCTCGTACCCGAGAGGGTTTTTTGTTGCCCAGTCACCGCCCCTGACCGCAGATCCAGCCCAGCCCGAGGACAGAAGAGCCATGGAATTCCACGTCTACGACACCACCCTGCGCGACGGTGCGCAGCAGGAGGGCCTCAACCTCAGCGTCGCCGACAAGCTCGCGATCGCTCGGCATCTCGATGGCTTGGGCGTCGGGTTCGTCGAGGGCGGCTGGCCCGGGGCGAACCCGAAGGACACCGAGTTCTTCAAACGAGCCGTCTCCGAGCTCGACCTCAAGCACGCGCGGCTGGCTGCGTTCGGGTCGACCCGCAGGGCCGGGGTGAGGGCTGCAGACGACCCCCAGGTCGCCGCGCTCCGCGACTCCGGGGCCTCGGTCGTCACCTTGGTGGCGAAGTCCCACGACCGCCACGTCGAGCTCGCGCTGCGCACCACGCTCGCGGAGAACCTCGCGATGATCCGCGACACCGTCTCCCACCTGCGCGAGGATGGCCAGCAGGTCTTCCTCGACGCCGAGCACTTCTTCGACGGCTACCGGGCCAACCGTGACTACGCGATGGAGGTCCTCAGGACGGCCTACGAGGCAGGCGCCGAGGTCGTCGCACTGTGCGACACCAACGGCGGAATGCTGCCGAGCTGGGTCTCCGACGTCGTCCACGACGTCCGCGAGACCACCCAGGGCGCTGTCGGGATCCACTGCCACAACGACACCGGGTGCGCGGTCGCCAACTCGCTGGCCGCCGTGGAGGCGGGCGCGATGCACGTCCAGGGCTGCATCAACGGCTATGGGGAGCGTACGGGCAACGCCGATCTGGTCTCCGTGGTCGCCAACCTGCAGCTCAAGCTCGGGCGGGAGGTGCTCCCGGCCGGTCTGCTGGCCGATGCGACCCGCGTCGCCCATGCGGTCGCCGAGGTGACCAACGTGCCGCCCGCGGGGCGGCAGCCCTACGTCGGCGCCTCCGCTTTCACCCACAAGGCCGGCCTGCACGCCTCCGCGATCAAGGTCGACCCCGACCTCTACCAGCACATGGACCCGGCGGGCGTCGGCAACGACATGCGGCTGCTGGTCTCGGACATGGCCGGCCGGGCCTCGATCGAGCTCAAGGGGCGTGAGCTCGGCTACGACCTCTCCGACGACCGCGACCTGGTGACCCGGGTGACCGAGCGGGTCAAGGAGGCCGAGCAGCGCGGCTACACCTTCGAGGCGGCCGACGCCTCCTTCGAGCTGCTCCTGATCGAGGAGGTCGAGGGCGCGCGCCCTGCCTACTTCGAGGTCGAGTCCTGGCGGGTCATCTCCGAGGCCCGCGGTGGTGGCTCGGAGGCGGCTTCGACGACCGAGGCGATCGTGAAGATCCATGCCGACGGCGTACGCCACGTCTCGACCGGCGAGGGCAACGGCCCGGTCAACGCACTGGACCAGGCGCTGCGGGCAGCGATCACGCGTGCCTTCCCCGTCGTCGCCGACTTCGACCTGATCGACTTCAAGGTGCGGATCTTTGACCAGGGTCACGGCACCGATGCGAAGACCCGGGTGCTGATCGAGACCTCTGACGGGGTGACCTCTTGGACGACCGTGGGCGTCGGCTCGAACGTGATCGAGGCGTCCTGGGAGGCGCTGGTCGACGGGCTCACCTTCGGACTGCGACGCAATGTGAGCAGGGCCACATCCGCAGCGGTAGTCGCCGCGGAATGAATCTCCGCCGGGAGGGCGTTGGACAGTTCAACATTGAACTTTCCGCGTCATTCGAGGAGAACCCGTGTCCGACACCCGCATCGCCGTACTCGTTGGCAGCCTGCGCGCCGAGTCCACCAACCGCAAGCTCGCCGAGAAGCTCGCCGCCGGGGCGCCCGAGGGCGTCACCCTGGAGATCGTCGAGGGCCTGGGCGAGCTGCCGTTCTTCAACGAGGACCTCGAGGCCGACCCGGGCGAGGCCGTGACTCAGCTCCGCAAGACGATCACCGAGGCCGACCGCGTGCTGATCGTGACGCCGGAGTACAACGCCACCATCCCGGGCGTGCTCAAGAACGCGATCGACTGGCTCTCCCGTCCGTACGCTGCGGGTGCCATCAAGGGCAAGGTCGTCTCCGTCGTCGGCGTGACCCCGACCCCTTACGGCGGCAAGTGGGCGCACGCCGATGCCGCTCGCTCCGTCGGCATCGCCGGCGCGATCGTCGTCGAGGACGCGATCGTCTCCCAGCCGGCCCACGAGATCGACGTGTTCGCCGACGCCGAGGTGCAGGCGCGCTTCGCGGCTGCCGTCGAGAAGCTCGCGGGCTTCGCGCCCGCTGCCGTCTGATTCCCCAGCCTGCGGCACCAGAAGGTCAGGTCTCCCGGGGGGAGACCTGACCTTCGTCATTTATCGCGTGCGCTTGCGGGCCTTAGGCCGTACGTTGCGGCCATGAGTGGACCCGTGAAGCAGCTTCGTGTGGTGGTCGAGGCGAAGGACTACGAAGAAGCGGTGGCGTTCTACCGCGACACCCTCGGGCTGCCCGAGCAGGCCGCCATCTCCGGCCCCGACGGTGCCGAGGTGATCATCCTCGACGCCGGCCGAGCCACGCTCGAGCTCGCGAACCCGGCCCAGCACGCCTATATCGACGAGGTCGAGGTCGGACGCCCGGTGGCCGGGCACGTACGGATGGCGTTCGAGGTCGACGACTCCGCCGCGGTCACCGACCGGCTCGTCGAGGGTGGCGCGGCACTCGTGGCCTCACCCACCCGCACCCCGTGGGAGTCGCTCAACGCGCGTCTCGACGGGCCCGCCGACCTGCACCTGAGTCTCTTTCAGGAGCTCGCCGAGCCCGCCCTGGCGCCGGAGTACCCGATCAGGACCGAGCGGTTGGCGCTGCGGCCGATCGACGTCGAGCGCGATCTCGAGGACCTGCACGCCTATCTCTCGCTCGAGGACGTGTGCCGCTATACCCCGTTGATGCCGCGCGATCGCGACCAGCTGCGGAAGGCGTACGTCCCAGAGAGGCGTCTTTCCGTCCTGCGCCGCGAAGGTGAGGTGCTCTCTCTCGCGGTCGAGCACGAGGGCAGGCTGATCGGTGACGTCGTGCTCTTCTGGCACAGCAAGGAGCAGCGATCGGGGGAGATCGGGTATGCCTTCAACCCCGAGTTCCAGGGGCGCGGATTCGCCACCGAGACGGCTCGGGCGCTGCTCGGGCTGGCGTTCGACGAGCTCGGTCTGCACCGGGTGATCGCCAAGGTCGACGAGCGCAACGCCGCCTCCGCGCGGGTGGTCGAGCGGCTCGGGATGCGTAAGGAGGCGGTCGAGCGTGACGCGAAATGGACCAAGGGCGAGTGGGCGACACTGGTGAGCTACGCGATGCTCGAGGACGAGTGGCGGCTAGCCTGAGGGAGTGGCCGAGCTTCATGATCTGACCGCCCTGGAACAGGGAGAGCTGCTGCATCGATGCGAGATCTCCCCGGGAGAGCTGGCCGAGCACTATCTCGACCGGATCGCCAGGCTCGACGATGTCGGAGCCTTCGTCACCGTGGCCGAGGAGCGGATCTCGACCTGCGCCCGCGAGCTCGTGGTCAAGCCGGTCGGCGCCTCACCGCTGTGGGGAGTCCCGACGGCGATCAAGGACCTCAATCTGACCCGCGGGGTGCGCACGACCTTCGGGTCGGCGGTCTTCGCCGACTTCGTGCCGGACGTCTCCGACAACGTCACCTTGTCGATCGAGGCGGCCGGGATGATCTCGCTCGGGAAGACCAACACCCCCGAGTTCGGCTCTCCCTGCTACACCGAGCCGGATGTGGCCCCGCCCGCCGTCACCCCCTGGGACCGTACGCGGATCGCCGGTGGCTCCTCCGGAGGTGCGGCCGCTGCCGTGGCTGCCGGGCTCGTGCCGGTCGCGCAGGGCTCCGACGGCGGCGGCTCGATCCGGATCCCGGCCTCCTGCTGCGGGCTGGTCGGTCTGAAGCCGACCCGCGGTCGGATCTCCCCGTCGCCGATGTACGGCGACGCGGCGGGGCTCTCCACCGCCGGCCCGATCGCTCGGTCGGTGCGGGATACGGCGGCTTTTCTCGATGTGCTCGCGGGGCGGCGTACGGGTGATCCCTTCTGGGCGCCCGAGGAGCAGCTCCCCTTCCTGGACGCGTGCGAGCGGCCGCCGGGACGGCTGCGCATCGCCCGGTTCATCGAGCCGCTGATCGCGGAGACCGCCGTCGATGCCGAGTGCGTCGCCGCGTGGGAGAACGCCTCGACGCTGCTGGCGTCGCTGGGTCACGAGATCGTGGACATCCCTCGTCCGATGCCGGTCGAGGCGGTCGCCGTCTTCGAGACGGTCTGGGCCGTCGGCACCGCGATGTCGGTGGTCAACCTCGCCCCGGACCAGCGATCCCGGATCCGGCCGCTGACCCGCTGGCTCACCGAGCGGGGAGAGGCGGTCAGCGGACCCGAGTTCGGGCTGGCGGTCGCGGAGCTGCGCCGGTACGCCGCCGCGACCCTGGAGGCGCTCGCCCCCTATGACGCCGTCCTCACCCCGACCCTGGCCACTCCGCCGCCCCTCGTCGGCGCGATCCGGAATGACGCCGATCCCGCGGCCGACTTCCAGGCGCAGAAGGAGTTCACCCCCTGGACCTCGGCCTGGAACGTCACTGGCATGCCAGCGATCTCCCTGCCCCTCCACTGGACCCCCTCCGGCCTCCCAGTCGGCGTCATGCTCGCCGCCCGCCCCGCCCAGGAGTCCCTGCTGCTCTCGCTCTCCGCCCAGATCGAGGCCGCCGCCCTCTGGGACCACCGCCTTCCGCCCGGCTGGTAGCCCCCTCGCGCCGAGACCGTAGAAGTGGCGCGCCGAATCTGTAGTTGTGGGTGACGAAAGTCGACTTTCGTCGCCCACAACTACAGATTCGGCCCGCCAGAACTACCGATTCGGCTGGGGGTCAGTCGGCTGGGGGTCAGTCGCCTAGGCCGCGGGCCTTGAGGGCATCCCCGGTCTCGTGGGCGCGGGCGACGACTCGGATGACGAAGGGGGAGAGGTACGCCCGGGGGGAGCGGCCGAGGCCGCGAGCTCGGGCGGCGTCGCGGGTCTCCTGAGCCAGGGTGAGAGTGCCTGGAAGGGCCTGGATCGCCATCGAGATGGTGAGGGCGACCCGCTCCGGGTCGAGCCCGAAGCGCTGCAGGGGCCGGATCCAGCGTACGACGGCGTCGAGGGTCTCGGTGGTCGGCGTGGTCGAGGTCAGGGTGAGTGCCAGCAGGCCGAGGGAGACGAGGTCGAGCAGGGACTCCACCGCCCGGTCGAAGGTGAACAGCCACCACTGCAGGAGCGCGATCACGAGTGCGATGACGAGTACGGCGCGCAGCGCCCGTGCGGTGGACGGCAGGTCGAGCCGGCCGATCAGGGCGAGGACGATGGCGACGCCGAGGAAACCGAGCGAGAGCAGCGGGCCGCGCAGCGCCACGATGGCGACGCTGAGCACCGCCAGACCGAGCATCTTGGCGCCCACCGGAAGCCTGTGGAGCACGGTGTCGCCGGCGCGGTAGAGCCCGATGGTCATGCTCATTCGGCGCCCACCGTCCTGACGTAGTGCTTGACGGCGGCGTCGGCCTCGCCGTCGTAGCAGACCCGGCCGTCCTCGACGACGAGGACCCGCTCGCAGCGGCGTACGAGGTCGAGGTCGTGGGTGACGAGGACGAGCTGCTGGGGGAGTGAGAAGAGCAGGTCGCCGACCATCCGGGTGTTGCGCAGGTCGAGCAGCGTGGTCGGCTCGTCGGTGACGATCACCTCCGGCTCGGTGGCGAGCACGCCGGCCAGCGCGAGCAGCTGGCGCTGGCCTCCGGAGAGAGCGTGAACACTGACCTCGGCTCGCTCGGATAGCCCGAACCGGGCCAGCGTCTCGAGGGCGACCTGCTTGCGGCGTACGCGGTCCTTCACGGTCCTGCGCAGGGACAGCTCGACGTCCTCGACGCAGGTCGGCATCACCAGCTGGGCGGCGGGGTCGGTGAAGGTGAACCCGACGCGCCGGCGCACGGCGGCCCCCTTGCGGTCCACGTCGAGGCCGTCGACGGTGACGCTCCCGGACGTCGGGGTGACCAGGCCGTTGATCATCCGGGCCAACGTCGACTTGCCCGACCCGTTGCTGCCGATGACACCGATCCGCTGCTCGGTCAGGGCGAGGGTCGTGGGGTGGAGGATGGTGCGCTCGCCGTCGAGCTCCGGGGACTCGACCCGGACCTCGGCGGCCTCGAAGCGGATCTCAGGCACGTCGGGCGAGCAGCTTAGGGAAGGCGCGGTGGACCTGCGAGGCGACGACTGCGGCGACCGCCGCCTTGATGAAGTCGCCGATCCAGTAGGGAGCGTCGAAGGCCGCAGCTTCCAGCAGGCCGACACGGAGCACGACGGCCATGCCGATGATGCCGCCGACGTGGTTGATGACGACGCCGACGACGCAGACGGCGAAGACGAGGACCGGGTTGGTGCGGCGTCCTCGCAGGACGTACTTCACCAGTAGGCCGACCACGAGCACCATGAGCGGGAACGACCACAGGTAGCCGGCGGTCACGCCGACGAAGACCCCCGGGCCGGCCGCGTGGCCCGCGAAGACGGGGAGACCGGCGATCCCGAGGATGAGATAGAGCACCACCGCGGCGGTGCCGCGCAGCGGGCCCAGCAGAGCGCCCGTCAGCAGGAGGGCGAAGCCCTGCAGCGTCAGCGGGACGCCGGCGCCGCCGATCGGGATGGCGGCGAGATAGGAGCAGACCGCGATCAGGGCCGCGAACGCGGCGATCAGCGCGAGGTCGGTGGCGTCGAGGCGCGGCGACCTCGCCGTGGGGGTCTCGGCGGCGGTCGTGGGGGACTCGGTCATAATCGCTCCTGCGTACTCAGACCTGAACCGTGGTCAGGTGAACGGTGTTCAGGTTAAGGTCGGTGTACGTCTTCGTCCACTTCGTCCCACCACCTGGCCCCTGGGGAGCACCATGCGATACCGCCGTGAGGACGTCGTCGCGCGTGCGCTGCAGGTCCTCGACGACTACGGCCTCGCCGACCTGACCATGCGCCGTCTCGGCACCGAGCTCGGCGTACGCCCCAGCGCCCTCTACCACCACTTCGCCAACAAGCAGTCGCTGCTGGCCGCGGTGGCCGACGAGATCCTGCTCCGCGGCCGGCACCAGCCGTCGGGAGCCTGGGACGTACGCGTCACCGCCATCTGCAGCGACCTGCGCGACTCGCTGCTGGCCTACCGCGACGGAGCCGAGGTCGTCGCCACCGTGTGGGCCTTCGGGCTCGGCGCGACCCAGCCTTACGACGACCTCGTCGCCGCCCTGAAGGACGGCGGCCTCGGCGATCTCGCCCCCGTCGCGGCCCGCACCCTGCTCCACTTCGTCTACGGCCATGCCGTCGACGAGCAGACCCACCTCCAGGCAGCCGCCGCGGGCGCCATCGAGGACGACGTCCGCGACACCGACGACTTCGTCACCGGCCTCGGTCTGGTCGCCGCGGGCATCTCCATGGCCAAGGCCGTCAGAGAGGCCTCGTCCGGCCGCTGAGGTCGCAGCGGTCAGCCCGCGTCGACCTCGGCGCCGTGCAGCTCGGCGAGCATCACGGCACCGGCGAGGTCGAGCCTCGTCCCGCGCAGCGAAGCCGTGGTCAGATCGGCACGGTCGAGATCGGCGCCGCGGAGGTCGGCCCCGTGCAGGGTGGTCTCCTGGAGCGTGGCTCCGCCGAGGCGGGCATCTCGCAGGACCGCGTCGGTGAGGTCGGCCAGCGAGAGGTCGGCCTCGCGCAGGTCCAGCCCGGACAGGTCGAGCCGGGCGAGGTTCGCGCCCCGCAGCGAGACGCCGCGCCACACGCCGCCGCTCACCTTCAGCGGCCGCAGGATGCACCCGGAGAACTCGGTCCCACTGAGCTTGCAGCCCTCGAACGTCGAGTCGAAGAAGTTCGTACGCCGGAAGTCGCAGCCGACGAACGCCGAGCCGACATGGGTTGAGGCGTTGAAGCGGCCGCCGTGGAACGTGCACCTCTCGAAGAGCGCCGCCGACGTGGTCGCCTCGGTGAGGTCGACATCGGTGAAGACGCAGTCGACGAACCGCGCTCCGGTGAGGTCGGCTCCGTACCAGTCCTCGTTGCGGAAGTGCTCGTCGTTCGCCTCGGTGGGTGGGTTCGCCATGGCGCACACCTTGCCAGCCCGCACCGACAACCAGCTCGGTCCTTCCGGCTCAGTCGTTCTGATTGAACCACTCGTCGAGGAGAGGCCAGGTGGTGTCGCGGGCGGCGCGACCGGTGAGCAGGCCGAGATGGCCGCCCGGGACGATCTCGAAGCGGAGCTCCTCGGCGCCGGTGAGCAGGTCGACCAACGGCTTGACTGCGGCGACGGGTCCGATGCCGTCGTTGGCGCCGGCGACGACGAGCGTGGGCTGCTTGACGTCGCGCAGGTAGACGGAGTGGTCGGCACTGAGGTCGATCTGCCCGCTGAACAGCGCGTTGGTGCGGAAGAAGTGGTGGTAGAGCTGTCCGAACGTCCGCCCCGGGTAGGCGATGATGTTGTCGGTGAACCGGTCGACGGCCTCGAGCTGGGCGAGGAACTCGCGGTCGGCCAGGTTGGACAGCTTCGCGACCGGCTTGGTGAACATCTTGTCGACCGAGGAGATCTGGAAAGCCCATCTGACCAGCGGCTTCGGGGCGCCTCCGAGGGCGCGCGAGGCGGTGGTGACCAGGTTGCCCGGCGGCAGGTTGAGCAGCGGTCGCAGCGGCGCGATCAGCGGCACCTGACGTACGTCGCAGGGCGAGCCGAGCACCGCGATCGAGGCGATCGGGAGGTCAGGGGAGTCGGCGGCGGTGAGCATCGTGAAGATCCCGCCCAGCGACCAGCCGACCACATGCACCGGCCGCCCGCCGGCGTGCTCGGAGACCGACCTGATCGCCTCCGGGACGACGTGCTCGATCCAGTGCTCGATGCCGAGGCTGCGGTCGGAGAAGTTCACCTCGCCGTACTCGACCAGATAGGTCGGCCGGTTCGTCTCCACCAGATGCTCGACGACCGAGCAGCCGCGCCGAAGGTCGTAGCAGATCGCCGGCGCCGCCAGCGGCGTCACCAGCAGCACCGGGTCGCCCTCCGGGGTCGTCCCCGCCAGCGGCCGGTAGTGGTAGAGCTCGCGTCGGTTGCCGTCGTCGATCAACGTACGCGGCATCGGCCGTAGGTCGGCCAGCCCGCCGTAGAGCAGCGAGTGCGCGACGTTCCCTGCGGCGGCGCCGACCGTGGTGGCGATCGAGGCGGCAGCTTTTCGGGGGTGGGGAAGGAGGGCCATCGTGGGACTAACGTAACCCGGCTCTGCGAGTCACGTGTGGTACCCGTCACGACGACATGTGTGAGTGCACAATGAATCCCAAAACGGTATGATGATGGTATGAGCGTTCAGATCACCGTCCGGCTCCCCGATGAGCTGGCTGCGTACGTCGATGAGCTCGTACGCGCCGGCAACGGTCCGAGAGCAGCGATCGTGTGTGACGCTTTGAGCCTCTACCAGCAGCATCGTCGCGCCGAGGAGGATGCCCGGATCCTCGAAGAGTCGGGTGACTACGACGACTTCGACGACCTGGTGAAGTTCGCAGCACTCGATGCGTGACATCCACATCGCTCACCTGGACAAGGCGCGACCGGTTCTCGTGCTGACTCGCGAACCGGTGCGAGCCGCGATGCGCCGGGTCACGGTCGCCCCGATCACCTCCACGATCAAGGGTCTGAGCACCGAGGTCGAGGTCGGCCCGGAGAACGGCCTCGATCAGGCGTGCGTGGTCAGCTGCGACAACATCATCACCATCGACAAGTCAGCCCTGGGCCGCCATGTGGGTTTCTTCTTCGATCGCCAGGAGCCGGCCCTGGCGACCGGCATCGTCAACGCGTTCGCTCTCCGGGCGGGCGGCCGCGCCTAGATGCGTTGACGCGCTCTGGAGCTCGAGTGGTTGTCACCGGAGCTGGCGGGTACCGGACGACCCACGGATCCAGTCGAGAGGATGAGGCCAGTGCGAGATACCGACGAAAACGCCAGCCACGGATCAGACCCGGGTGCCCGGTCTGACCAGCGGAGGATGTATCTGCGGTTCGGGGCCATGATCGCGACGTCGACGATGGTGATGTACGCGCTCACCTACACCAACCTCTTCTCGTTCGCTCACGCGCGTTGGAGCGAGGAGCGGGTCTACATGGCTGTGCTGATGGGTTCGGCCATGGCGATCGTGATGCTCGGGTTCATGTGGGGGCGCATGTACAAGAACACCGTGGTCAACGTGGTGATCATGGTCGCCGCCCTCGTGATCGGCGGTACGGCGTACGCCCTCTCGCAGTCCCAGACGCTGGTCGGCGACGAGGCCTACATGAGGGCGATGACGCCGCACCACTCCATCGCGATCCTGACCAGCGAGCGGGCGAACCTCGAGGACGTCCGGGTACGTGAGCTCGCCGACGGGATCAGCAAGACCCAGGTGGAGGAGATCAGGGAGATGGACTGGCTGCTCGACGACATCGCCGAGAACGGCAAGGCCACCACCGCTCGGGAAGCCGCCGAACGACCAGTGCCGGACTTCTCAGACGAGGCCGGACGGTGGCTGGACCATCCTCGATGGCTCCTCTGGCCGCAGTCCGCCGCCCGCGTCGGATCGGCTCGCTGACGTCCTGGCCAACAGCTGGTCACACACTGCGATGAGCCGCTCCCGGAGCGGCGCGGCCCGCTCGGCGAAGGCGCGCTGAGCGGCGGCGTACTCCGCCTTCCCGGCGGCCGTCTCGATCCGGATCGGGTCGAGACCGAGCTCGGCGAGGTCGTAGGGGGCGGCCTTCATGTCCATCGTGCGGATGTCCCAGGCGAGCTCGAAGCAGTCGGCGACCATGTCGGAGGAGACCAGCGGCGAGAGCCGGAAGGCGTGCTTGTAGAGGTCCATCTACCATCCAACTGCGTACACCAACTGTCGGTGCCACCGACAGGTCGCCGTTGACAGAACAAAGACGAAGTTGTCGTGCTCTACCATCATTCCTCTGAACAGTCAAGAGTTTCAATCTCTCAGTCTTGAGAGGTTGAGTCCTTGAAGGTCGAGGAAGGGAGAACAGGACACCACTTGAGCAACATCGAAGTGACCATCTATGTACGCCTTTCAGAGGATGCCCAGGGCAACGAACTGGGCATCGAGAGGCAGGAGAAGGAGTGCAGAGAGTACGCCGCGGCACGCGGCTGGATCGTCCGTGAGGTCATCGCGGACAACGACCTGAGCGCAACATCAGGCATCATCCGTCCGGGCTTTGAGAGGCTCCTGGACAGCGACCCCGAGGCGATCCTGTGCTGGCACCTCGACCGGCTTCTGAGGATCTCGGAAGACCTTGAGCGGGTCATCCGGCTGAACATCAACGTGTTCAGCAAGGAGGCCGGCTGGTTCGACCTGAGCAGTCCGGCAGGCCGAGCCGTGGCGCGAACGGTCACGGCATGGAACACCTACGAGGGCGAGCAGAAGGCGATCCGTCAGAAGGCTCAGCATCGTCAGAGGATCGAGAACGGCGGACTGACCAAGACCGGTCGTCCTTGGTGGCCGACGAGGCCGCTCGGCTTCAACATGGACGGCTCGCTTCACGAAGTTGAAGCGCCAGCGCTGAAGCAGATCTACTACGACATTCTCGGGGGAGGATCGCTCAACGGTGCTGCGCGATACCTCAACTCGCTCGGAGTAGTGACGGGCCGAAGCGGCAAGCCGTGGACGGTCACTCACCTGAGGCCGGTCCTGATGCACGCTCGGAACGCTGGGATCTACGTCAAGATCGAGCGCCAGAAGCACACCCATCGGAGGGGTGAAAGCGACTGGGGGAACCGATGTCCTGAGGACTGCAAGGCGACGTACGACCAAAGGCGCACCGAGGTCGGAGAGGCCGCATGGGAACCCATCGTCGATGAGGAAGTGTTTCGCGCCGTCGTACGCATCCTGAGCGATCCGAGTCGGCGGATGTATCCGGCAGGGACGCGGGTGGGTTTTGGGAGGCGTGAGAACCTCCTGACGGGCTTTGCGAAGTGCTCCAAGTGCGAGGGCCCGATGAGGGCGGCATGGAGGCACAAGAACGGCAAGCGTCACCTGAAGGTCTACGTCTGTGGGGGATCGTGCCACGGGACGACCCTTCCTGCCGAGTGGGCCGACAGCATGGTTCTGGTTCAGGTGATCGAGCGCGTCTACATGTGGGAAGAGATGCTTCAGAAGGCTCCAGCGGGTGGCGGCGAGGACATCGGCGCTCTCAAGGCGAGACTAAAGGCGCACGAGGAGAACCGCGCCGAGCTGATCGAGGATAAGGCCCTCGGGCTCATCACTCGGGAAGACCTGCGGATCGGCCTTGCGAGGATCGACAGGGAGATTGTCAGGCTGACGGACCAGATCAACGATGCGGTCACGGAGACGGATGGGATGCCGTGGTCCTTCTCCGATGTCATCAAGTGGGCGCACATGGACGACTCCAACGAGCCAGACCACATCGGCAAGCCCGATGTCGAGAAGATGACTCCCGTCCTCCGGCGAGTGTGTGAGTCGATCATGCTCACAGGTCCGGGGAAGGGTCGCAAGATCGGTTCCGAAGGTGCCCAGCCTGACGACCTGGTGAAGATCAAGTGGCTGGTTCCGTAGCAACCTCTCACTGAGTTGAGAGGTTGAACTGTCGGTGCCGTTGCGGCCCAACGCTGCGATGGCACCGACACCTTCGGCCAGCCTGATACGTCTGGCCCAACAGGGTAGAGAGCACGGCACTCCGTCATCGAGCCGCAAGCGCGGCTGAGCGTCGAACGGTTCGGCGCTCTATCAAGTCATGCCCGAAGGAGGGCTATGGAGAAGGAGGAAGATTGAGCGTCCGCTATGGGGTGGACCCCCAAGCATGGGTCGACACTGCAAGGGAGGCTGAGGCAGGAATGGACAAGGTGTTAGGGGCCCTTGCTCTTCGTGCCAACGAGACCGGAACAGCGCATGCGCCTACTTCCGACCTTCTGAATGAGGTCGACGTGTCGAAAGCCACGCTTGAGCGTCAACTGTCGAAGCTTCAAAAGGGTGGGTGGGTCGCACGCCGGAGCGTCAACTGTCTCGCGTTGACTTATCCCCATGGTCGCATCGAGCCGATCAAGGTTCAGTGTGAGGCAGGAACGGACAAGGTGTCAGGGCACCAAGTGCGCCTACGTCGAGCGGTCTACCGGAAGCATCGGCTCAAGGTCTGGGCGGTCGACCACGACACGCTTGTTCTCTGGATCATGCAGGAGGCTCGCGCAGCGGAGGACTACCCGCCAACAGGCAGAGCGGGGGACTGGTATGGCGAGATCCTTAACCATGTGTCGTTCTACGGAGTCGTGGTCGCCAAGCAGATTGCGAGGCTTTGCGGCGAAGCCGTGAGCGTCAACGTTCCGCGGGAGAGCCTTGCCCGTGCCGTGAGTCGTAAGGATCAGACGGGGTATGTGTCCTTCACCCAGCGAGGTGTTCGCGTCCTGGAAGAGTCCGGCTGGCTCTCTGTTGTGACGGTCGGCGCTGGCGCTGGTGCCGAGACGACATACAAGCTCACGACGGGCGAACGGACATACGCCTACGCGTGGGCCAGTTCGAACGTCCTAGAGGCCCGTTACGAAGCCCTCGCAGGGTGAGTGAGGTAGGAACGGACAAGGTGTTCCGTCGGGGTCGCCTACCGGCTCGCCTCCTCCGCTCCGACTGGTTCGCAAGCACAGGTTCGCCCTTCGGGCTCACCTGCCGCGAACAGGTCTTTGTGATCCACCGGAGGAAAGATCCGGAAGGACATCGAGTCTCTCACCGGGGCTCCGCCCCGGCTGATGCTCATGGGGGCCGAAGGCCCCACAGAGTCTCTTCGATCCCTTCCTTCTTCCGATGCTCTTGCCCAAGCCGGCCCGTAAGGGCCGGTCTATCCGTCAATCATGAAGGGAAGACACTTGGCATACGTAAGAGAACGGGACAGGCACCTCTATGAGCCGATCTGTCCCTGGCCGACTCCCGAAGGACGCAGTTCGGAGACCGGACTTTGGCCCGGCGAAGCGCCAGAGAAGTTCAGCACCATTCGTATGGCTTACCCTCCGGGGCCCGGACGCAAGAAGGGACGACGGAACAACAGGCTTCGAGACTGGAAGGGAGAGCGTTACGGCTCCGTCGTGACGTTGGGGCGAGACTTCGAACGTAGTAGGTCGAAGACGCTCTACGTCCATGCTCTCTGTGACTGTGGAACCTTCTTCTCGGTTCGTGTCTCGTCCCTCCGGCGACGGAAGAGCCCCACGTGCGGGTGTGGCCCGAAGGGTCGCTCAAAGGGGGTCGCGAATGGCGAAGGTGGCCTGAAGCTCACAACGGCGGAGATGGAAAGACTCATGAACGAGCCCAAGGCATCTCCGGCGAAGTCCAAGGCAGACGCCGATGATTGGCGCTTGTTCTCGGAGAACTATGGGACCTTCGCTGAGTCAGAACCTGAGGAAGTCGATCTCTCCCTTGAAGGGGTTAGGGCATGGATGCATGAGGCGCTCGCGGGAGGTGAGACGGAATAGGTGCGGATCTAACGATTGTAACTATGTAAGGATCTTGAGCAAGAGAACTCCCCTTTAGGTCTTACCTCCTGTTCTCCCTAAAGGGTCGAGCCATTCGATGCCCTGTCACATCGAATGCGATCGACGAAGCCCTGAGTCCCAAGGATCACTCCTCCCTGGGAATCAGGGCTTCGTCATGTCTGAGAACAGGGCAACGGCTTTCAACCTCTCAGTGCTGAGAGGTTCTATCGCAATCCACGAAAGGGGGTCGAACGTGACCTATCGAGTACATAACCCCAACATGCCGCGAACCGTCTTCGTGACCGAGAACAAGGTCCGAGGGGAAACGCTGGTGCGAAACGAGTTGGTCCGCCAAGGGCGTATCGCAGAAGCAAAGGAACAGGGAGATCGAGCCAGGGCGCTTGCTGAGGCTTCTCAAGCGCCATACGACCCTCCCGAGTGGCTTATCCCCGACGAAGCAGTGCAAGCAGCTCAGAAGGCTGCTGAGGCCCGACTACGGCTCTTTATGGGGCTAGAAGGTGATGCAGCGTGATCCCACTCGGCGCGGTGTACGGCACGGATACGGGGTTCGTAACCGTAGAACAAATGTTGCACGACGGATCGCGTCGTCTGATCGTCGCATGCGAACGGGGACACGGCTCTTTCAAGAAGCGGACTTACTTCGATCTTCCGCTGACCCAGCGAATGGAACGTCTGTCGTGCCCGAAGTGCGAGCACGACCCTCTCAACAACGAATAGGAGCAACAAGGCATGATCAAGAACACGCTCTCGCCGCGCATGGCGAAGGCCAAGGCCGACTTCATCAACGGCGGGCCCCTCTCGCGCGATGAACTCATCAACATCTACTTCACTGAGATCCTCGACGAGTGGCTAGTGGAGCGCACCGCCAAGGAGCTGGCCGCTCGCGATGCCGAGATGGACTCGTGGACGACGGAGATCGCTGACTTTGTCGTCGCGGTCCTGGAGAGCGCTGAGGGTCTGAGCATCCCCCGTGCAGCTGTCATCACCACTGACCCGGAGCAGATCAAAGACGGCAACCCTGCCGTTCTGGTGAAGCCGCACGGTGCCGCCGAGCACACCGGGGGCGGCTACGCCAAGGGCGGTGCGTGGCTGGAGTTCTACGGCGGCGTGCAGCCGACTCGCGACGAGGTGAAGTCGCTGTTCGAGTCTCACTCGATGCGGAAGGTCTCGTCGTTCACTGTCCCCTCGTTCAAGTACCAGGGCAAGGGTTTCAAGCAGCCGGGGCTGGGGTTCTCGTCCGATGGCTGGATCCTGTCCAACCCGTACATCGCTCACCCGTCCGCCGCCAGCCTCGCTCGTGTGATCGGCCGGGGACTGGACGCCATGGCCGAGTCGTATGACCCGGCGAGCGGTGCCTTTGTGAAGACGCTCGGTGTCTACGTCCAGCACGAGATCGGCGCATCGGAGGTTGTGAGTGTCGACGGTGACACGGTAGTCCTTCGCGGTCATCTGGCGGTGCACAGCCGGTCGACTCACCCATCTGTGTCTCCTTTCTCGATCAACGAACTGAAGGACAAGGCTGATGGCGTGTGCGCCGAGATCGCCCAGCGTGGCGGCTTCGTCCAGAGCGTCGGCTTCGTGAAGGGGGCCAAGGTCGTCCAGGCTGAGCCCCTCTCGGTCGAGTTGGCGAACGGTCGGGCCATCGGTCTCGGTCTTGAGTTCGAGATCACCGCGACCGCCAACTACGGCACCTCCGTTTCGAAGGAGGCGTGATGCAAGACCGAGTTCGAGCCGTAATTCAGCGTCTCGATGCTCCCCCTGCGTCGTGGGAGGAAGAGGACGAAGAGTCCCTTCGCCTTGAAGGTGGACTCAACCCGAAGGGCGAGCGCGGGACGCTCGACCCGCGCGCACTGGCTCAGAAGTACGGGCCGCGGCGCTGACGCTCTTCCGAGCATGGACCGAGAGCCTCTGAGGACCGCTCCGAGGCCCTAGCACAGCCCGTAGACGTCCTGACTCCGCTAGGGACGTCTACGGGCTTCCTTGTGCCCTTCCGAGGGCTTCCAGCATCGAGAATAGGAGACTCCATGGCTGTATCCATCCCAAGTGCCAAGAAGGTAGCCACAACGCTTCTCTTGGGCACTCTCGCCGCCGTCGCGGTGCTCGCTTTCGTCGCCGTTCTGCCTGCGGCTCTCGCGGCGGCGGAGAGTATCCATCTACCTACCTACGCCGCATGGGCATACGCGCTTCTCGCTGACGTAGGAACCGTCACGGGCATCCTTGGTGCTCTGATCCTCTCCGACAAGAAGGGGAGGCGGTTCGCCGTCACGTCCGTTGCGATCTTCGCTCTCATGAGTGGTTCCATGAATGTCGCGCACGCTCTCAACGTCGTCGGAGACAAGGTTCCTGCCTGGCTTCTTGTGGCCTATGGGCTTCTCGGCACTCTGGCGCTGTACCTGAGCACGGAGACGGCTTCTCGCGTTGCCGTTGCCCTCACTCCTGAGCTCGAGGGTCACCCGTTGCCCAAAAAGGCGGCAACCTCTCACCCTGCTGAGAGGTTCGTCGGCAAGCCGGCTGGAGGCAGCAAGGCGAAGAACACAAGGCGAGCACCGACTAGGACCGATGACGTTCTCATCGCACAAGGTGTCGAGGTCGCTCGTCGACGCAAGGCCCAGGGGAAGCCTGTGACCATTACGGCTCTGAAGGATGAGCTTCGCACGTCATGGGATCGAGCAAAGGCCGTTCACGCGGTGATCGAGGCGAACGACTCATCTCAGGAGGTAGCAGCGTGAGCGGGAAACGAAGGTATCAACCCATTCGCGAGGGCGAGGTGTTCGGCAAGCTGACTGTCGTTGGTGATGCTGGCTACGACGGTGGTCACCGGCTCATGCAGTGCCGGTGCGAGTGTGGCGGCGAGACGAAGACACGGGAGAGCGCACTCCGCAACAAAGTTCGCTCCTGTGGCTGCACTTCTGGCAGGCCGATCAAGCACGATGGCATCGACCGAGGGTATGAGCGTCAACATGCACGAGCACGCAAGGCATACGGGCCCGCGAGCGAAAGGAAGTGCATCGACTGTGGTGACTGGGCTGTGCACTGGTCCTACGTCGGCCCGTGTCGTGATGAGACGCGAGACAAGAATGGTCACCTTCCGTACTGCGAGCACCTGGAGCACTACCAACCACGATGCCGAGACTGTCACGGCCGCCTTGACGCATCTGTAGCGCGTGGGATGCCGACAGTGAGAGCCACACGCGCAAGAGCAATCACATACCTGTGACATAGACCCCCTCCCTGCCTGGATAAGGGCTCGGAGGGGGTTTTTATGTGTTTATGCCACGGTAAGTCGTCGACTTCTAAACAGTGGCGGGATCTTTGCCGCTGTGACATGCCGGTCCCTGCGATCGTCGCGAAGGGGTCATGCCCCCTATTCCTGTCGACTTGCTCGACTTTCGGTGCGTCGGTCTAAATGCATTCGTCAGGCATGGCGAGCGCCAATCTGTGAGCCCTATAGAGGGCGAGGCGGAGGTGGCTCCGGGTGTCCTCTGAAAGGCGCTCAGGTCAACGCTCAGGGCCATCGATGACGTCGGCGAAAGGGTCGCCTCAAACTTTCTTTGTGGTCTTGACCTGCGCTTATCCGTGCACTCGCAAAGAAGTTTGCATTCAGGGTTGCTTTGGATGGATCCATCCATGTTATGGTTCTTCTCGTTCGGCCAGCAAGGCGAACAAGGGCAGGGCTGAAAGCGGATCTGGATAGGACGCTCGAAACTGCATCGCATGACACTTGATAACTCAATAGCGGCTGAGAAGTAGCGATAGCAGAGCGCGCCACAGTGCGACATGGCTCTAACGCTCCCTGTGTCATTCGGCACGGATACCGGATCTGTAGCGGTTCACGCCCTCCGGTGGGTAGGCGATAGGTAAGCGTGCGACGGCTGGCAGGGGAGATACCCCTTTTGGGTGGTTAGCGGCAACGTCAGGTCTCAGATGAATGAAAGCACCGGGGAAGGTGTGAGTGACGCGATGAGATGAGCGCGCCGAAGGATCTTGCATCCTGCATCGTCCCCCGTTGCTGGATACCTTCATGTGAGTGAAGGTATCCAGTGGTGAGTTGCCAAGGAATGAGTGGATGGATCCATCCGAAGAAAGCGGGTCATGAGCATCGACACAAAGGACGTTCTCCGTATCGCTACTGCGAAAAGGGATGACTTGAAGTTCGGCACTACGGGACTCACGCTCTGGCGAGTGAATACGGGAGACGGTTACGACCCTTCCGAACTTGCCGAACGTCTCGGTATCCGACTCTGACAGCGGACGAAACTCCCGACACTGGGAGTCGCACGAAAGGAACGTGCCTGACGAGTCCGTCAGAAACTGCAACCTCTCAGGAATGAGAGTTTGAGAAGAGGAAAGCGCGAATGTCCATCCTTACCAAGATCGAAAACCTGACCGACGCGCAGAAGGCGCGCATCGTCAAGTTGCTGAAGCAGGCTGATGGTACGTCCGTCATCGCGGAGGCTGGGACCTTCCGCAGTAAGGCGTACGCCCTTGCCGAGGTCACCCAGGCGGACGTGACGCTCTCGTGGGAGACCGTGGGTCGTGGCAAGTCCGCGAAGGACGTTCTTACGGTCACGCTCTCCGAGAAGGCTCGGAAGGCTCAGGAGGAAGAGAGTGCCGATGCCCTGACTCGCTCGCTGCGGAGTGCAGCGGAAGGTCTCGCGGTGGCTGCGGTGTCCTTCGCGGAGGCGGTTCGGGCGCTCCTGGCAGCCGTCGACGAGGCGCAGAAGGCGGGAGACTTCTACAAGGCTCTTGGCTTCAAGTCCTGGACTGCCTACATCTGCGATGTCTTCAAGGACATCCCGGCCCTTCACGAGCTTCCCAAGGATCAGAAGATGCAGGTCTTCGAGATCCTTTGGCTTCAGGGGATGTCTCAGCCTGTGCTTGCAAAGATGTTCGGCATCTCCAGCGGCACGGCAGCCAACTGGTCAAAGAAGGTCGACCCGAAGAAGGCAGAGGGTCGGATGTCGCTCGGCACGGATGGCAAGACTCGGCGCACGCCAAAGGCCAAGGTGAAGGCCGAGAAGGTCGAGGACTCGGGCGAGGCCGAAGGCGAGGGTGCAGACGCTCCCAAGGCGACGGAGGACAACCCCTTCGAGGGGCTCACGGTCGCTCAGATCATGGCTGCCATCGCAGATCTAACCCGCATGGGGTCGATGCCGAATGTTGACCGCGAGTCGGTCTCTGCTGCGCTCCACTGGGCTTCTGAGGCGATCCTCACGGCTCCGTCTGAGCCTGTCGCGGCTGCTGCCTGATCGGGCGCTCTATCTCGGGCTTGGCCCTTCTCTGGCGAGGGCGTCAATCGGCGCTGAGGGTTCGACTCCTTTAGGGCCACCAACCTCTCAACCGACTGAGAGGTTCTCGAAGTCTGATAACTGTCGGATGATAGATAATGAGGAAGGCCGGAAAGTGGCAGAGGGTATGTCCGCACACATGGACGAGTTGCTCGCCGATGTCGCGAGCAAAGGAGTGACCTACTCCAAGGTTGTTGACGTGCTCGGGACGCTTGGAGAGGCGAACCTTCCTGGCATCGCCAGTGAGACGTTGGACTACGCCACGATGCAGGCTCAGACGGATCTGATCCTGAGTGTGTTGGAGTTTGCCGAAGCGTTCTCGGCGTGGTCGAGCCTGGAGCAGTCCATCGAGAGGATGGAGGCCGGCGATGAGGCGGCTTGAGCTGGAGCGGTGCGTTATGACAAGGCACTTCACCCTTCGACGGATCGAGAGGGACGTTCCGTGGGATGTGATCCAGCGGACGCTCAGCGAGCCTCAAGTGACCGAAGAGGTGGGAACGCACGCTCGATACATCAGAGATGGTCTGGCAATCGTCGTAGGAGACATGGACCAGCAGTACCCCGTACTGGTCACGATCCTGCTGAGGCGGCGTGAGGTCTGGCGAGACGTGGATGTAGCCAAACACGTGCGCCGATAGACCCTGAGGCGTGAGAGTGGCTCTCGGTCAACTGGTACTTGTCCGAGAGCCGTTCCCAACCCTACAGGGGCTGGAGAGAAGGAGGATGCATGGCGGTTGCCGTTGGTGGGATGATACGGCGCGTGGCGACGAAGGACACGCGGACGTACGACGAACGTAAGGCCGTTGGGCAGGATTCCGAGGCCCTGCGTAGACACCCCCGAAGGGCCGTACCGGCACCCGTTGAGCTGTGGGAGTTGGTCGAAGCTCATGTTCGGGCGGAGGCACGCGAGGAACTGTCGGACCGTGAGTTGGGCAAGCGCGTCAACGCATGGGTGCGTGCGCGCATGGCCGACGGTGTCGGGCGGCCGGATCTGGCAAAGACTGAGGAGGACAAGTGAGCATCAAGAGTGCCGAGATCATGACCGAGGATCCGCTCTGGCAGGAGTGGCTGGAGGTCACCTACAAGCGCGGAGTGAAGTTGGGCCAGATCGAGCCGAACGCTGAGGTTGAGGCGATGCTGAAAGCCGAGACGAAGTGAGTCTGGAACTGACGGAGGACCGTTCCCCCGCGTATCAGCGTGAGTCCTTTCACTGCCCTCACTGCGGCGTCTATGCGTTACAGGACTGGTCTGACATGAGGATGTTCGGGAAGGAGGGGCTGAGCACGGTCGACGGCTTCGATATCGCGCAGTGCACGGCGACAAAGTGTCTGAAGTTCAGCATCTGGCATCATGAAACGATGGTGTTCCCACTGAACCGGCAGGGCGAGAAGCCGCATCCTGACATGCCTGGCGACGTGCTGGCGATCTACAACGAAGCGAGAGAAGTTGCGCCTGTCTCGCGTAAGAGCGCGGCTGGTCTGCTCAGGCTGGCGCTCCAGATGCTCGTAGATGAGTTGGAGCCAGGCAGGGGCAAGATTGACACGAAGATCGGCGCACTGGTCCAGAAGAGGCTGGACCCACAGGTTCAGCAAGCGATGGACGTGCTCCGGATTGTCGGGAATGAGTCGGTGCATCCGGGGGAGATCAACCTCGACGAGGATGATGACTTGCTTCCGGCGCTGTTCAACCTTGTGAACATCATCGTCGATCAGGTGATCGCTAGGCCGAAGCATATCGGCGGACTGTTCGCGAAGCTGCCTGAGGCCAAACTGGCTGCGATTGAGCGTCGCGACAACTCGAAGTAGCGCTCACCGAGGATCGTGACCAGCCGCGCCGATACCGACTACGCCGGGTCGAGTCGAACTGCGTCCGGATGCTCGATCGCCCAGGCAAGCCTCATGCGCTGGCTTGGGTCCATAGTGAGCCCAAGAACGTCTGACCGTGGGACCCATTCGACCCGGGGGCTCTCGGGGCTGACAGTCGGCTCTCCGGCGAGGTACTCGGCGCGGTAGACGATGGCGAACTGCTGACGTACCTCGCCGTTGTCGTACTCGATGCGGTGGAGCGGATCAGTGAAGACGCCGACCATGCCGGTGCACTGGATCTGGATGCCAGTCTCTTCCAGCGTTTCCCGGACTACGCAGGTGGTCAGGCTCTCGCCGTACTCCATCGTGCCGCCAGGCATGGACCACTTGCCGTTGTCGCTGCGTTGAATTAGGAGAACCTCGTCATCGCGTTCGACGAAGACGGCTGCTGCTGGCTTCAGGCTGTTCACTGGTGGGGCTGCTGGGTCGTCGTGCCAGTCGGTCCGAGGCATGTCCTCAAGCCTATTCAGTGCATCGAGCGCTGGACCAGACGCGATCGAACGCGCCCATGTAGTAACTGTGCAGATGACCGCCAGGCACATCAGCCAACTCGAGAACCGGCGAGTCCTTCGCCGGAAGTCCGTGGCTATGGACGTTGACCAGCAGGGTCTGATCGAACCGGTACAGGGAGGCGTGCAACGCCGTGTCATGTAGGCGGATCTCGACGCCCGGCAGGGACGCCGAGGCGGCGAGGAACTCGAATGCGGATGCGGCCCTTCCGGGGACGTTCGGCATCCCTTCGTCACGTCCACGCTGCACTAGGACGTCGCTCGTTGGATCGCCCAAGAGGATGCGCGCCTTGCCTCCAGCCTTGCTCAGGCGGGCGAGCGTCTCGGGTAGGCGATACGTGTCGGTGAGGAACATGGCGGCATAGACGAGCAGGTCGACGTGCTCTCGTGCGTTATCCAGGTGCCTCTGCCACACGTCCGAGGGCACAGATGAGCGTGTGGGCCAGACTCTGGTGATCTCCGACGTAGTAGGACTGACGGCATGGTCAGTGCCCAGAAGGACGGGCCAGAAGTAGGTTTCATCCTTGCCTAGCTCCGCGGCGACCCGGGCTCGTGCTTTAGGTCGAGGGATCCGGTCTTGAGTGATCCAGCGCTCGACGGTCTTGGCGTCGACATCGACCAGAGCGCCGAGGCGTGCCGGTGAGAGTCCGAGCGCGTTCATCGCGCTGCGTAGGCGGATGTTCCCCATGGCTGAACTCTGTCACGAGTGTCCCTGAATGTCCCTGTAGCGAGGTGTTGGCGTCCCCGCGAGTCGGATGAGACTGGCAGGACCCGGGGCACCGAAGGGTTTCCTAAAACTTGCGGCGGTGCCCTGGGACCCAATCTCGCCAACCACCTGCGACGGAGAACCATGAGTTCCGCAGACGACCGACGCCCTCGCCCTGGACGACCACGGCACACCCCCGGGCAGGAGAGCAGCCTCTCTCCCCGTGAACAGATCCTCGATGTGTGCGCATGGCTGTTCGTGCAGCGTGGGTTTGCCGCCACGTCGACGCGGGAGATTGCCGACAACGTTGGCATCCGTCAGGCGTCGCTCTACTACCACTTCCCTTCCGGCAAGGACGAGATCCTCGGAGAGCTTCTAGAACAATCGGTACGACCTACTGTGGACAAGGCGGCGCAGATCGAAGGCATGTGCCCGCCAGAGGCGCCTGAGACCGCGCTGTACGTCCTACTGCTGCTGGATGTCCGCACGCTGGCGTCGCTCCCTCACAACACGGGGTTTCTGGCCCGCCTGCCAGAGGTGACCAGATCACCCGCGTATGAGCCGTACGACAAGATCCGTCGAGGGCTAGGAGACGCATACGAGCGGCTGGGCCGTCAGGTCGTGCACGCTCGCGTAGTCGTGCCAGGAACGACGGGGGAGTGGTTTATCAATCATGCGGAGACCGTGATCTTGATGCGCAGGTCGGGAGACATGCTCGGCGGAGCCGCTCAGGCCGCTATCGCTGCCTCTGGGCTGCGGATGTGCGGAGCCAGTCAGGACCAAATCGACACAGCGGCGCGACAGGCTGATCAGATCCTCAACGGACTGTGAGGGTCAGCAGCCGCTCGCACTCGGAGATAAGTTGTAGGCGGATGGGGTGCGCGCGTTCGGCGAAGGCTTTCTGAGCCTCTGCATACTCGCGCTTCCCTTCCGCCGTTTCGATCTTGACGGGGGTCCATCCCTCGTCAAGGTCACTCAAGTCATACGGCGCGGCTCGCATGTCGAGCCACCGTATGTCCCACGCCAACTCAAACGCATCGGCCACAAGGTCTGAGCAGATGAGAGGCGACAACCTGCACGCAACTCGTCCGTAGAGGTCCATGTTGCCGTGGAGGCAGCCCGGCTGCTCGAAGGCGGCCCGGTCGTCGGATCGCGGCGAGAGGGTGTTGAGCGGCGCCGCCGGGGGAGTGAAGAAGCGGTACGCGTCGAAGTGGCTGCACGCGATCCGGTGGGACTCCACCACGCGGTCGGTGCCGGTGGCACCCAGGCGCAGCGGCCAGTCGGTGTGGCGTACCTGTTCTGGGGTCAGCTGGTAGACCATGGCCCACTCGTGGAGGCCGAAGCAGCCGAAGTTGGCCTCGCGAGAGGCGGTCGCCCGCAGCAGCTTCAGCAGCGTCTCGATGAGCAGGCGTTTGTCGGCGAGGAACTTCGCGGTGACGGTGCCGTCGGCGTAGCCGCGCAACGCCTCGTACTCCGCCGCGTCCTCCAGGGCCACCCCGAAGCCCGGGTGCCAGCGCAGGAGCTGGGCGGGACGGTAGGAATAGTAGGTGAAGAGGAAGTCGTTGACCGGGTGCTTGACCCGGGCGCCGCGGCGGGCGAGGTGGGGCTCGACGTAGGGCGCCAGGCGCGCGCGGTGCGCCTCCGCCTTAGTGGTCCACTCCTCACGAGACAGCTGCACACGTTCAGCGTAATTGGGGTCTCGACAATCTCGACCACCGGTGGGAGGGGCAGGCTCGACCATCGGTGCGCGGAGTTCTGCGGATAGGCTCAGGGTGTGCGTATCGCCAGATTCACTACCAAGGGTGGCGAGCCCCAGTTCGGCGTCGTCCACGGGGAACTCGACGGCTACGGCCAGCTCAGCGAGGACGGAGGAGTGGTCGCCCTCCAGGGCGACCCGCTGTTCTCCGGGGTCAACCTCACCGACCAGGTCCACAAGTTCGACGACGTCAAGCTGCTCGCGCCGGTCATCCCACGCAGCAAGGTGGTCGCGGTCGCCCGCAACTACGCCAAGCACGCCGCGGAGCTGGGCAACGAGGTGCCGGCCGAACCGCTCTTCTTCATCAAGCCCAACACCTCGGTGTGCGGGCCGAACGACGCGATCCAGCGGCCGAGCGGCGTCGAGGACCTGCACTTCGAGGGCGAGCTCGCGATCGTGATCGGCCGGATCTGCCGCGACGTCCCCGAGGAGAAGGTGAAGGACGTCATCCACGGGATGACGGTCGCCAACGACGTGACCGCGCGCGACACCCAGCGCCGGCTGAACCACTTCTCCCAGGCGAAGGGCTACGACACCTTCTGCCCGCTCGGCCCCTGGATCGAGACCGACGTCGAGCTCGAGCAGCTGGCCGCCGGCGTACGCATCCAGACATTCCTCAACGGTGACGTCGTCCAGGACGGGTCCACGAAGGACCTCGTCCACGGCATCCCGAAGCTGATCGCCCACATCAGCAGTGTCATGACGCTGCTGCCGGGCGATGTGATCCTCACCGGCACCCCCGAGGGTGTCGGTCCCATGGAGCCCGGCGACGAGATCGAGATCTTCGTCGAGGGGCTCGGAGCTCTGACGAACAAGGTGGCACAGCGTTGACTGACAGCGGGTTGAACAACACACTCGAGCCGAAGGACTATCGGGTCCGGATGGCGCCCTCGCCGACCGGGTCGCCCCACGTCGGCCTGGTCCGCACCGCCCTGTTCAACTGGGCCTTCGCGCGCCACCACGGCGGCACCTTCGTCTTCCGCATCGAGGACACCGACAAGGCGCGCAACACCGAGGAGTCCTACGACGGGCTCATCGACCTGATGCGCTGGCTCAAGCTCGACTGGGACGAGGGCGTCGAGGTCGGCGGCCCCTACGGCCCCTACCGCCAGTCGGAGCGCTCGGAGATCTACGCCGACGCGCTCGCGCGGCTGCGCGCCTCCTCCCATGTCTACGAGTGCTACTGCACCGGCGAGGAGACCACCGCCCGCTACGAGGAGCGTCTGGCCGCCTACAAGGCCGCGAAGGCCGAGGGGATCAAGGGCGAGGCCCCGGCCCAGGGCTACGACAACCACTGCCGCGACCTGAGCGAGGACCAGATCAAGGCGTACGAGGCGGAGGGTCGCACCTCGGTGCCGCGTTTCCGCATGCCCGACGGCTCGATCACCTTCAACGACCTCGTCCGCGGCGACGTGACCTTCGAGACCAAACACGTCCCCGACTACGCGCTCGCGCGCGCCAACGGCGACCCGCTCTACACGCTCACCGCGCCGGTCGACGACGCCACGATGAACATCACGCACGTCTTCCGTGGCGAGGATCTGCTCTCCTCGACCCCGCGCCAGATCGCGCTCTTCGACGCCTTCATCGAGGTCGGGCTGGCCGAGCGTGCACCGGAGTTCGGCCACCTTCCCTACGTCATGGGCCAGGGCAACAAGAAGCTCTCCAAGCGCGACCCGGAGGCCCACGCGCTGAAGTATCGCGAGGAGGGGTTCCTGCCCGAGGGGCTGCTCAACTACGTGGCGCTGCTCGGCTGGGCGATCGCCGCCGACCGCGACATCTTCACCATGGAGGAGATGGTCGAGGCCTTCGAGATCCACGACGTGGTCAAGAACCCGGCCCGCTTCGACGTCAAGAAGGCCGAGGCGATCAACGCCTCCCACATGCGGCTGCTGCCCGTCGAGGAGATCACCCACCGGGTGATTCCCTACCTCAAGGCCGACGGCGTGGTCTCGGACCCGGTCTCGGACCCCGACGCGCAGATGCTGGAGCAGGCGATGCCGCTGGTCGCCGAGCGGATCAACAAGCTCGGCGAGGCCTCCGGCATGCTGCGGTTCCTCTTCGTCCCCGAGGCCGGCTTCGCTCTCGACGAGGAGGACGCCGCCAAGCTGCTCGACGAGGCGGGCCTGGAGGTGGTCCAGGCTTCGTACGACGCCCTGAACGGTCTCTCCACCTGGTCGACGGCCGAGATCCAGGACGCGCTGACCGCGGCCCTGATCGACGGACTCGAGCTCAAGCCGCGCAAGGCGTACGGCCCGGTGCGGGTCGCGGTGACCGGGAAACGGATCAGCCCGCCGCTGTTCGAATCCATGGAGCTGCTCGGCCGGGAGCGTACGCTTGGGCGCCTCAAGGCGGTTCTCGGGAAGTAGGTTCGGACAGGATGAGTACGGTCGTGGAACCGCCCTCGGGACTGGCGTACTACCAGGTGCAGCGCAGTGGGCGCAGCGGCTGGGGGCGGCCGCTGGTCGGACTCATCCTGATCGGACTGTGCGTCTTCTTCGTCTCGCCGGCGGTGGTGCTGGCCGGGTTCGAGGTCTTCTTCGTGCTCGCCGGCGACGACGTCTCCGACGGGATGCTCCGGGTCGCCGACGTGGAGAACGTCACGCCGGAGTCGCTGGCGTTCCTGCTGCTGTCGCTGGCCGGGGCCATTCCGGCGGCCATGCTGTTGTGCTGGGCGCTGCACGGGCTGCGGCCGGGATGGCTGGCGTCGGTCGAACGACGGATCCGGTGGCGGTGGCTGCTGCAGTGTCTCGGGATCGCGGCGATCACGATGGTAGTCACCGTCATCATCGCCTCCCGGCTGCCGATCCCGGGGGAGGACCTCGGGCCCGGCACCCTCAATCCCTGGACGACCACGATGCGCGACTTCGTGCTCGTGATCGTGCTCCTCACCCCGCTGCAGGCGGCGGGGGAGGAATACCTCTTCCGCGGCTACATCTTCCAGACCTTCGGGTCGCTCTTCGGCGGGATGCTGGGCGCGCGTACCGTCGCGGTGACGATCACTGCGCTGCTGTTCGCCTTCGCCCACGGATCCCAGGACCTGCCGCTCTTCCTGGACCGGTTCGCCTTCGGGATCGTCGCCGGGATCTGTGTCATCGCCACCGGAGGCATCGAGGCCGGCATCGCGATGCATGTCCTCAACAACTTCGTCAGCCTCGGGATGGCGGTCGCCTTCGGTGACATCTCGACGGTGCTCAACACCTCCGAGGCATCGTGGTGGCGGATCCCGGTCACGCTGGTCCAGTCGGGCGTCTTCCTGGCGCTGACCGTGTGGGCTGCCCGATCGGCAGGTCTATCGACCACGACCAAGAGGCTTTAGAAGACCTTTAGGGCGTGCCGATTTCGTAGCCCGGGGACGTCCCCGGTAATGTTTCCTCTCGGTTCGAGGGAGCAATTCCGAGGGCCGTGTCGCACTTGTTGGCGGCCTCTTCCGAGGTTAAGTCAACAAAAACGATGGGCTATGGTGTAATTGGCAACACGACTGGTTCTGGTCCAGTTATTCTAGGTTCGAGTCCTAGTAGCCCAGCGGATCCTCAGCTGAGGATTTGGGAGAGAACGAAGCGATTCGCTAATGTTTCTCCCGCTGAAACGGATGAAAATCCGCGGAAGCAGTGCAAGCCCCCGTCGTCTAGCGGCCTAGGACGTCGCCCTCTCACGGCGGTAACGCCGGTTCAAATCCGGTCGGGGGTACAACGCACGAAGGGCCCCGAGTCACTGACTCGGGGCCCTTCTTCATCTCCGTTGCGCATGGCGATGCGGTCGGTATCGGCAGGGTGGTGCCGATGTGGGGGATCGCCAGGGCATCCGGTAATGTTTCTCCTGCCCGCGGGGCCGAAAGGTCGGCGCGGGACGTGCAAGCCCCCGTCGTCTAGCGGCCTAGGACGTCGCCCTCTCACGGCGGTAACGCCGGTTCAAATCCGGTCGGGGGTACAACGCACCGGAAGCCCCGAGTCACTGACTCGGGGCTTCCTGGTTCTCCGGGTCGAGTTCGAGCTGCATCCAGGCGACGTCGTGCCAGGCGTCGAACTTCCAGCCGATGTTCTTGTACGTCCCGACATCGGTGAAACCGAAGGACCGGTGGATCCCGATGCTGGCGTCGTTGGGGAGGGCGATCCCGGCCAGGGCCCGGCGGTAGCCGCGCTCCTTCAGGATCGGGAAGAGGGCTGCGTACAGGGCCTTGCCGGCGCCCTTGCCGCGGCGCTCCTGATCGAGGTAGATCGACACGTCACAGGCCCAGCGGTAGGCGGCGCGGGTGCGGTGCTGGGTGGCGTACGCATAGCCGATCACCTCCGGGCCGGTCTCGCCCTCGGTCTCCAGGACGAGCCAAGCGTGCTCGGCCAGGGACGCCTCGATGCGGCGGGCCATCTCCTCGGCCGTGGGTGGCTCGGTCTCGAAGGAGACCAGGGTGTCGGTGACGTACGGGGCGTAGATCCGGGCGCAGGCGGCGGCGTCGTCCGTGGTGGCTGGCCTGATGCTCATCGCGGCTGTCCGTCCTTCCAGACCTTGTGGGTGAGGGGCGTTCCGGGGCGGTAGGCGAGGTGCCTGGCCGTGGGTGCGTCGAGGGCGTGCAGGTCGGCGCGGCCGCCGACGGCGATGCGGCCGACGGCGTCGTCGGTCCCGTCGCGGCCCAGGGCCTTCGCGCCGCCGACGGTGGCCGCCCAGAGCGCTTCCTCGAGGGTGAGGTGCTGCTGCAGGACCGCGGTCGCGACGCAGAACGCCATCGAGGTGGTGAAGCTCGAACCCGGGTTGCAGTTGGACGCGATCGCAACCGTGGCGCCGGCGTCGAGAAGGGCCCGGGCGGGCGGGAACGGCTGCCTGGTCGACAGGTCGCAGGCGGGCAGGAGCGTGGCGACGGTGGTGGATCCGGCCAGCGCGTCGACGTCGGCCGGAGCGAGGTGGTTGCAGTGGTCGACGCTGGTGGCGCCCAGCTCGACGGCCAGCTGGACCCCACCGGACTCGCCCAGCTGGTTGCCGTGGACCTTCAGGCCGAGCCCGGCCGCGCGCCCGGCCTCGAGGACCTCGCGAGACTCCTCGACGCCGAAGGCGCCCTGCTCACAGAAGACGTCGACGTAGTCGGCGTGCGGCGCGACGGCCGTCAGCATCGGGCCGGTCACGAGGTCGAGATAGTCACGGCGATCCGTCCCCGCGGGGACCACGTGAGCACCCAGGTAGGTGACCACGCCTGCGTGCTCGGCGCTGATCCGAGCCAGCCTCTCCTCGGTCTCGACATCGAGGCCGTACCCGGTCTTGGCCTCGATCGTCGTGGTGCCGCCGCGGTAGGCCTCGTCCCGCAGCCAGCCCGCCCGGGCCCGGAGCTCGTCGTCGGTGGCTGCTCGCGTGGCCTCGACCGTACGCATGATCCCGCCGGCCTCGTAGGGCCGGCCGGCCATCCGGTCGATGAACTCCTCGGCGCGGTCGCCCATCGAGACCAGGTGGGTGTGAGAGTCGACCCAGCCCGGGAGCACCGCGCGCCCGCCGAGGTCCTCTCGCGCGTCGGCCGTGGGGGCCTTGGCCGCGGAGCCGATCCAGGCGATGCGGCCGTGCTCGATCACCAGTGCCGCGTCGTGGACGGTGCCGTGCTCGTCGGTGTGAGTGGTCAGCTCGCCGATGTCGGTCAGCAGCACGCTCATGGGAGCTCCTTCAGGGCTTCGGTCAACAAAGTGGCCGGGTCGCGGCCGTCGGTCAAGCGGCCGTCCTCGGCCACCACCCGGCCGCCGACCAGGACCTTGGCGACGTCGGTGGCGGTCGCAACCAGGGCGAGCTGGTCGAGGCAGGCACCGGTGGTGCGTACGGAATCGGGGTGGATCTCCACCAGGTCGGCGCGGGCTCCGACCCGGAGGCCGCCAAGAAGACCGGCGGCGGCGTAGCCGGTGCTCGTTCGGGCGGACTCGAGCTCGGTGGGGGAGAAGCGGCCGCGCCGGCAGCTGCGGAGGCGCTCGCCGGCCTCGAGCCCGCGCACCTCGAGCCAGGGGTCGATGACGGCGTTCTGGTCGGACCCGAGGGCGATCCGCACCCCGGCGTCGGCGAGCTCCCGGGCTGGGCCGATGCCGTCGCCGAGGTCGGCCTCGGTGGTCGGGCACATCACCACTCCGGCTCCGCTGTCCGCGATGAGCGCCATGTCGTCGTCGGTCAGATGGGTGGCATGGACGAGCCAGGTGCGCGGCGTGAGCGCGCCGGCGTCGGCGAGCACCCGGGTGGGTGTGCGTCCGTACGCTGCGAGCGACTGCTCGTTCTCAGCCGGCTGCTCGGAGACGTGGACGTGGAGCGGCGCCTCGGCGGGAAGCCGTTCGGCGACGAGCGCGATGTCGTCGGGGGAGACGGCGCGCACGGAGTGGATGGCCGCCCCGACGACAGTGGCTTCGTCGGGCTCGTGGGCGTCGTGGAGGCGCTGCCAGCGGTCGAGCCAGGTCGCGGCGGTGCCGTCCCCGAAGCGGCTCTGCTCCGGGAGCAAGGGCTCGCCGGGGGCGCTGGTCAGGTAGAGGGTGTCGAGCAGCGTCAGCCGGATGCCGACGCCGGTGGCCGCCCTGGCGAGCGCGCTGCCGAACGCGTTGGGGTCCTCGTACGGTGTCCCGTCGGGACGGTGGTGGACGTAGTGGAACTCCGCGACCGACGTCCAGCCGGTCACCAGCATCTCTGCGAAGACGGCCTCGGCCAGACGCTCGTAGGAGTCGGGGGTGAGGCGGTCGGCCACGGCGTACATCTGCTGACGCCAGCGCCAGAAGTCGCCTCCCTGATCGTGTGTCCGGCCGCGTAGTGCCCGGTGGAAGGCGTGGGAGTGCGCGTTGCCGGCGCCCGTGAGCACGGTGTCGAGACGCAGGTCGGCGAGGTCGGGCGAGGCGCCTACGGCGAGGTCGGCGATGTCGCCCGCAGTATCGACCTCGATGAGGAGGTCGTGCACCTCCTGTCCGTCGACGAGCGCCCGGGCGGCATGGAATCGCGTCGAGCCGGTCATCGGGGGTCGCTCGCCAGGGTGCGGACCACGTCGGTCAGGGCCTTCGCCCCGGCGCGGCAGTCTTCGTCGGTGGCGCCCTCGAAGGGGGAGTGGGAGACGCCGGTGGGGTTGCGGGTGAAGAGCATCGCCGTGGGGATCTCGGCGGCGAGGATGCCGGCATCGTGGCCGGCTCCGGTGGAAAGCACCGGCACCTCGCCGAGCGATCCGCTGAGCGCGTCGAGGAGGCGTCGGCGCAGGTCGGCGTCGAAGTGGACGCTGGAGACGTAGGACTCCTCGACCACCTCCAGGGTGCAGCCGTGCTCCTCGGCGGCCGCGTGGGCGGCCTGCAGGATCTCCTCGAGGAGGGCGCGGGTCTGCGGGTCGGTGTCGCCGCGTACGTCGAGCCAGGCATCCACCCGGGACGCGATGACGTTGGTGCCGCCGGGGATCGGGGTGAGGCGGCCGATGGTGGCCCGGGCGGCGTCGGACCCGTCGTGGGCCGACGCGATGCGCTGAGCGGCCAGGACGGCCGCGGCCATCGCGGCCACCGGGTCCCGACGGTCGCGCATCCGGGTCGCGCCGGCGTGGTTGCCCTCGCCGGAGAAGACCAGCTTCCAGCGGCCGTGGGCCAGGATCGAGGAAGCCACCGCGACCGGGGCGTCCAGGTCGGCGAGCCCGATGCCCTGCTCCACATGGAGCTCCACGAACGCCGCCAGGCTCGCCAGCCGCTCCTCGTCACGGCCGAGCCCGGCAGGGTCGATGTCGTCGGCACGGCAGGCCTCGGCGTACGTCACTCCGGCCTCGTCGACGAGCGCCGCGACCTTGGGGCCCGGGAGCGTCCCGGCCATCAGCTTCGACCCCAGGCAGGCGATGCCGAACCGGGATCCCTCCTCCTCACCGAACGCGGCGATGGTCACCGGCCGGGCAGGTACGAAGCCTTCGGCCATGAGCACCGAGACCGCGGCCAGGGAGGAGGCGACGCCGAGCGGACCGTCGTAGGCGCCGCCGCCCGGCACCGAGTCGAGGTGGGACCCGATCGCGATCGTCCCGGCTCCCCGCGGACCCCAGTGGGCCCAGATGTTGCCGTTGCGGTCGGTCTCGACCTCGAGGCCGAGAGAAGTCGAAGTACGCCGGAACCACTCGCGCAGTTCCAGCTCGGCAGGTTCGTAGACATGCCGGGAGTAGCCGCCGCGTACAGGATCGCGCCCGATCTCGGCGATCTCACGGAGCAGCTCGACGACATCCAAACTCACAGTCATTCCTCTACGTCTCTGCCGAGTCGGCTCGTTCTGACGATGTTCGTTGACGAGTCGGCTCGTCATGACGAGCCGACTCGGCGGGTTTTTCGGTCAGAACGAGCCGACTCGGCGGGGGGTTGGTCAGGAGTCGAGCATCGGGACGTTGAGGCCGCGGTCGCGCGCGACGTCGCGGGCGTGCTCGTAGCCGGCATCGACGTGGCGCATGACGCCGGTCCCGGGGTCGTTGGTCAGGACCCGCTCGATCTTCTCCGCGGCCAGCGGGGTGCCGTCGGCGACACAGACCTGGCCGGCGTGGATGGAGCGGCCGATGCCGACACCCCCGCCGTGGTGGATGCTCACCCAGCTAGCGCCGGAGGCGGTGTTGAGCAGGGCGTTGAGCAGCGGCCAGTCGGCGATCGCGTCGGATCCGTCCAACATCTGCTCGGTCTCGCGGTAGGGCGAGGCCACCGAGCCGGAGTCGAGGTGGTCGCGGCCGATGACGACCGGGGCCGAGAGCTCCCCGCTCGCCACCATCTCGTTGAACTTCAGCCCGGCGAGGTGGCGCTCCTGGTAGCCCAGCCAGCAGATCCGCGCCGGCAGGCCCTCGAAGTGCACCTTCTCGCCCGCCTGGGTGATCCAGCGCTTGAGGCCCTCGTTCTCCGGGAAGAGCTCGACGATCGCCCGGTCGGTCTTGGCGATGTCCTCCGGGTCGCCCGAGAGCGCCACCCAGCGGAACGGGCCGAGACCCTCCTCGAAGAGCGGGCGGATGTAGGCGGGTACGAAGCCCGGGAACGCGAACGCGTCGGCGAAGCCACCCAGCCGGGCACCCTCGCGCAGCGAGTTGCCGTAGTCGAACACCTCGGCATCACGAGCCATGAAGCCGACCATCGCCTCGACGTGCTTGGCCATCGAGGCCTGCGCCTTCTCGGTGAAGTCGTCGGGGTCCTCCGCGGCCCGAGCGGCCCACTCCTCGACGGTGTACTCCAGCGGGAGGTAGGAGAGCGGGTCGTGCGCGGAGGTCTGGTCGGTGACGATGTCGATCTCGACCTCGCGCGCCAGGATCTCCGGGAAGACCGCGGCACAGTTGCCGACGAGGCCGATGGAGCGCGGCGTACGAGCCTTCTTGGCCTCTTCGGCCTGGGCCAGCGCGTCGTCGAGGGAGGCGGCGACGGTGTCCATGTAGCCGTGGTCGACGCGACGCTGGAGGCGGGCCGCGTCGACGTCGACGACGATGACGACTCCCTCGTTGAGGGTCACCGCGAGCGGCTGGGCACCGCCCATGCCACCGGCGCCGCCAGTGAGCGTCACGGTGCCGGCCAGGCTGCCGCCGAACCGTTTGCGGGCGATCGCGGCGAAGCACTCGTAGGTGCCCTGGAGGATGCCCTGGGTGCCGATGTAGATCCACGATCCGGCGGTCATCTGGCCGTACATGGTCAGGCCGAGCGACTCCAGCCGCCGGAACTCGGGCCAAGTCGCCCAGTCGCCGACGAGGTTGGAGTTGGCGATCAGGACCCGCGGCGCCCACTCGTGGGTGCGGAAGACGCCGACCGGCTTGCCGGACTGCACCAGCAGGGTCTCGTCGGCCTCGAGCTCGTCGAGGGTGCGGACGATGGCGTCGTAGGCCTCCCAGGAGCGCGCGGCCCGGCCGGTGCCGCCGTAGACGACCAGGTCGTCGGGGCGTTCGGCCACGTCCGGGTCGAGGTTGTTCATCAGCATGCGCTTGGCGGCCTCGGTCTGCCAGTTCTTGGCGGTGATCTCGGGGCCGTGCGGTGCGCGGACAGTGCGTGGTTCGCTCATGTGGTCCATCCTTCCAGTCGGGTCAGCGGACGCTGGTCAGAGAGCGGGCGGTGGCCAGGAGCTTCCCGGTGGCGACGAGATCCACGACCGCCTTGATGTCGGGTGCCAGGAACCGGTCGGGGCCCGGGGCCGGGACCTGCTTGCGGATCTCAGCGACCAGAGCGACGCCGACGGCTCCTGGCCGCTCGGGGGCGCGCATGTCGAGGGCGCGGGCGGCGGTGAGGATCTCGATGGCGACGACCTGCTGAGCGCCGGTGATCGCGCGACGCAGCTTGCGGGCGGCGTTCCAGCCCATCGAGACGTGGTCCTCCTGCATGGCGGAGGTGGGGATGGAGTCGACGCTCGCCGGGACGGCGAGGCGCTTGAGGTCGGAGACGATCCCGGCCTGGGTGTACTGCGCGATCATGTGCCCCGAGTCGACACCGGGGTCGTGGGCGAGGAACGGCGGCAGCCCGTGGTTGCGGGACTTGTCGAGGAACCGGTCGGTGCGGCGCTCGGAGATCGAGGCGAGGTCGGCGGTGGCGATCGCAAGGAAGTCGAGTACGTAGCCGACCGGTGCGCCGTGGAAGTTGCCGTTGGACTCGACGCGGCCGTCGAGGGTGACCACCGGGTTGTCGACCGCGCTGGCGAGCTCGGTCTCGGCCACCCGGGCGGCGTGGGACATGGTGTCCCGCACGGCACCGTGGACCTGGGGCGCGCAGCGCAGCGAGTAGGCGTCCTGCACCCGGGTGAACCCGGTTCCGCGGTGGTCGGCGACGATGCCGCTGCCCGCGAGGACGGCGCGGATGTTGGCCGCCGAGGTCGCCTGTCCGGCGTGCGGACGGAGCGCCTGGAGGTCCTCGGCGAAGACGCTGTCGGTGCCCTGGAGGCCCTCGATGCTGAGCGCTCCGGCGATGTCGGCGGTGGCCA
This sequence comes from Nocardioides sp. NPDC006273, assembly GCF_040613495.1. NCBI lineage: Bacteria > Bacillati > Actinomycetota > Actinomycetes > Propionibacteriales > Nocardioidaceae > Nocardioides > Nocardioides sp. NPDC006273. The sequence goes on from NZ_JBEXSD010000032.1 coordinate 57,169, forward strand.
CCAGCTCGTCGAGGTCGGCGAGCGCCAGGATCAGCATCGCCAGCATCCCGTCGGTGCCGTTGATCAGCGCCAGCCCCTCCTTCTCGCGCAGCTGCACCGGGGTGATCCCGGCAGCCGCCAGTGCGTCGGCGCCGGGGACGAGGTCGCCGTCGGCGTTGCGTACGTCGCCCTCACCCATCGCCGCGAGCGCGCAGTGGGCCAGCGGGGCCAGGTCGCCGGAGCAGCCGAGCGAGCCGTACTCGCCGATCACCGGGGTGATCTGGGCGTTCAGCAGGGCCGCGTAGGTCTGGGCGACCTCGGGGCGCACGCCGGTCCGGCCCGTGGCGAGGGTCGAGAGGCGCAGGAGCATGAGGCCGCGTACGACCTCCTTCTCGATCTCGGCGCCCGAGGAGGCCGCGTGCGAGCGGACCAGCGAGGCCTGCAGCTGGGCGCGGTGCTCGGGTGGGATCGAGGTGTTGGCCAGGGCCCCGAAACCGGTGGAGATGCCGTAGTGGGGCCGGGAGTCATGGGCGAGGTCCTCGATCAGCGCTCGGCTCGTGGCCATCGCGGACAGTGACTCGTCGGTGAGAGTGATAGGGGCGTTGTGGCGGGCGACGGCGACTACCTGATCGAAGGTGAGGGCACCGACCCCGACGGAAACCGTGGTGTTGGTCATGAGGTGAGTGGATCACATCACACTCAGCGAGCCGAGCACAGGCCGTTGTCGACGGCGTCCTTCTGCTGTTCCTCGAGGGTCCCGGAGGCGGTCGGTGATCCGGTCGCTGATCCGGCCGGTGACTCGTCGACCACCTCGTCCGGCGAGGTGCCGGAGGCGGGGTTCCCGGGTGTGCCGGTGGGCGGCGATGAGGGGTCGGCAGCGGCCGTCGCGTCGTGGAGCGGACGGTCCTCGAGTATCCGCTGCCAGATCTCGTCGGCCTTCGGGAGGATCCGGAGGCGGCCCCAGTTGGGGTCCCCTTCGGGGTAGGCCTCGTTGGGCACGGTCTCGAACTCGATGCTGGCCGGGTCGAGGTCGCGCATCTCGCCGGCCAGGTCGGCCAGCTCGGCGACCGAGCCGATGTCGGTGGTGATCGACCTGGAGAGCTCGGTGGCGAACGTGGCCAGCCGGCTCGGGCGGGCCAGGGTGCCGGCGGAGAGGACCTTGGTGGCGAGGGCGGTGAGGAAGTATTGCTGGCGTCGCATCCTGCCCAGGTCGGCGTTGGGGGTGGAAGAGCGGTTGCGGACGTAGTCGAGGGCCTGCTTCCCGCGCAGGTTGCGTGTCCCCGCGGGCAGGAAGATGTTGTGCTCCTCGTCGTCGATCGCCTCCGGGATGCAGATCCTGACGCCGCCGACGGCGTCGACCATCCCGCGGAACCCGGCGAAGTCGAGGGCGAGATAGTGGTCGATCGGGATGCCGGTGAGCAGCTCGGTCTGGCGCGCGGTGCAGCTGGGGCCGCCCAGGGAGTAGGCCTCGTTCCACATCACGCCCCTGGCCTCGGGGATCGTGGAGCCGTCCGGAGCGGTGCACTCGGGCCGCTCGACGAGCGCGTCGCGAGGGATCGAGATGCCGTAGGCCGACTCACGGTCCGCGGCGACGTGGAGCAGGATCGTGCTGTCGGAACCGCCGGCGCCACTCTCGCCGTCGATGGAGCAGCCGTCGCAGTCGCGCCCGTCGATGCCGAGGACCAAGATGTTGAGGGGCCGCTTCGGGCCCGTGTCCACGGGCCCGTCGACGAGATGGTCGATGTCGCCGCCCGAGCCGAGGTTGCGGTTGAGGCGGTCGTAGAACGCCCAGGTGCCGATCCCGGTGGCGACCGCCAGGAACAGCATCGTGACCACCACGGTGAGCACGACCGTACGCGTGCCCGAACTCGCGCCGGTCCCCATCGTCCTCCCTCGGTCCGCCTGCCTGAGCAGCCTCACACAGGTAGTACGCGCCAGTGAGCCGAGAGGTTGCTGCAATCAGTTGACGGCAGAAAACTGCAATGTGAAACCATGAGGAAGGTACTGTCCGAAAACCGCGCGTAATTCCGTTCCGAACACGGCAACATTGGGGACATGGATGGGACGATGAGCGTGAACGGGCTCGACTTCGAATCGTGTTATCGCGCCGTTCGATCGCGTGATCGGCGCTTCGACGGGGTCTTCTACACCGCGGTTTCCTCGACCGGGATCTACTGCCGGCCCTCGTGCCCGGCCCGCACCCCGGCGTTGGTCAACGTCTCGTTCCACCGGACCGCGGCGGCGGCCCAGGCGGCCGGCTACCGGGCCTGCAAGCGCTGCCGTCCCGACGCCACCCCGGGCAGCCCGGAGTGGGATGTGGCCGCGACTCTGGCCGGCCGCACGATGCGGCTGATCGCCGACGGCGTCGTCGATCGCGAAGGTGTCGAGGGGCTGGCTCGTCGGGTCGGCTACTCGCCTCGCCATCTGACCCGGCTGCTGACCACCGAGCTCGGGGCCGGCCCGCTGGCGTTGGCGAGAGCGCGACGCGCGCAGACCGCCCGGACGCTGGTGGAGACCACCGAGCTGGGGTTCGCGGACATCGCCTTTGCGGCGGGCTTCTCGAGCGTACGTCAGTTCAACGACACCGTCCGCGAGGTCTATGCGGCCTCGCCGACCGAGCTCCGCGGGCGACGTGGCTCGAGGCGTCGAGCCGACGGGACGATCGCGCTGCGGCTCGCCGTCCGCACTCCGTTCGCGGGCCGTGCTCTGCACGCCTTCCTGCGCGACCACCTGGTGCCGGGTGTGGAGGCCGCGGGGGTCGAGAACGGACGGCTGTGGTTCGCCCGGACGCTCGATCTGCCCAACGGACCGGGGACGCTGAGCCTCGAGCTCACCGACATCCCCGAGGGCGAGACCGGCTTCGTTCACGCGACCTTCAAGCTCACCGATCTGCGCGACACCACCGCGGCCGTCGAGCGGGCCCGCCGGTTGCTCGACGCCGACTGCGACCCGCGCGCGGTCGCCGACGTCTTCGCCGAAGACGCGGTGATCGGCCCGCTGGCCCGGGCGCTGCCGGGGCTGCGAGTGCCCGGGACCGTCGACGGAGGCGAGCTGGCGCTGCGTACGATCGTGGGGCAGCAGGTCTCGGTCGCCGGTGCGCGCACCGTGCTGGCGGGGATCGTCGCCGACCACGGCCGCCCGATCGCGACCGACATCGATGGCCTCACCCATCTCTTCCCGGCCGCGGACGCGCTGGCTGCCGCCGACCCGGCCAGTCTGCCCATGCCGCGCTCGCGCGGGCGTGCGGTCACCGGCCTGGCCGCGGCTCTCGCCTCCGGCGAGCTCCAGCTGGACCGCGGCACCGACCGCGATGTCGTGCACGACCAGCTGCTCGGCATGCCCGGCGTCGGACCCTGGACCGCCGACTATGTCGCCCTGCGCGCGCTCGGCCATCCCGATGTCTTCCTGCCGACCGATGTCGGCATCAGACGAGCGCTGGAAGTGCTCGGAGCGCCCGCGGCCGACGTCGCCGCGTGGCGGCCGTGGCGCTCGTACGCCCTGCTCTACCTATGGACTTCACTGACTGCTCTGGAGGAACTCTGATGTGGACTCTCATCGACTCGCCCGTCGGCGAGCTGCGGCTGGTCGCCCAGGACGGCGCGATCACCGCGATCGACTTCATGCCGGCTCTCTACGCCAAGGGTCGGGGTCTGCGACGGGAGCGGGTCGACTCGGATCCGGTGCTCATCGAATGCGCCCGGCAGCTCGCCGAGTACTTCGCCGGCGACCGGACCTTCTTCGATCTGCCGCTGGCACCTGCTGGCACGCCGTTCCAGGAGCGGGTCTGGGAGCAGCTGCAGAAGATCGAGTACGGCACGACCTGCTCCTATGGTGAGATCGCCGGTCGCCTGGCCATGACCGGCCACGGCGCCCGCGCCGTCGGGCTCGCCAACGGCAGGAACCCCATCCCCATCGTCATTCCGTGCCACCGTGTCATCGGCGCGAACGGCACCCTGACCGGCTATGCCGGTGGCTTGGAGCGCAAGACGGCGCTGCTCGGCCTGGAGAGCGGTGTGCTCTTCTGATGCCGAGCCCGCAATCGTGGCGTACGCCGCTGGCTGCTGCCGTGCTGGCCACTGCCTTCGCCGGGTGCGGGAGCACGCCGGCCGCGCAGCCCGCTGAGCCCTCGACCGATGAGAGACTCGGCGAGGGGGAGCGCGAGCTGCGTGTCAACGGCCGGGTGCGATGCGTCCAGGACGTGTCGAGCGAGGAGGCGAAGGACGTCATCGAACGCGTCGGCGGACTCCAGCAGCCGACCTGGTCGGTGCGGTTCGCCGAGAGCACCGCCGCCGGCGTCGTCGTGCTGGTCACCGGCGACCTCGATGACGCCGAGCCTCGGCTCTTCGACGACTACCACGTCACCGCGATCGTCGGCTCTGCCGAGGGCCAGGCGCGGGCAGAGGACTTCAGCGCTGTGCGCGAGGCGGTTCGGGAGCTCTGCGCCTGAGTGCTCACCGAGTTACCTCGGTCAGGTGATGCTTCCTTCGTGGAACTCCGCGAAGGAAGCGCGTGCTCACCGAGTTACCTCGGTGAGCATCCGGCGCCCTACTCCGCAGCCGCGCGCCGCAGCGACTCCGAGAGCCGGTCGGCGGCGGCGAGGACAGCGGGAGCGTGCATCTTGCCGGGCTGCCGGGTGAGGCGCTCGAGCGGGCCGGAGACGGAGACGGCGGCGATGACCTTGCCGCCGGGGGAGCGGACAGGGGCCGACACCGACGCGACGCCGGCCTCGCGCTCGCCGATCGACTGCGCCCAGCCGCGGCGACGGATGCCGGAGAGGGCGGCCGCAGAGAAGGCGGCGTTCTGCAGGCCGCGGTGGAGGCGCTCGGGGTCCTCCCAGGCGATCAGTATCTGAGCGGCCGACCCGGCACGCATGGTCAGCTGCGAGCCCACGGGGATGGTGTCGCGCAGACCGGAGGGGCGTTCGGCGGCGGCGACGCAGACGCGGAAGTCGCCCTGGCGTCGCCACAGCTGCGCGGACTCACCGGTGATGTCGCGCAGACGCGCCAGCACGGGGCCGGCGGTGGCCAGCAGCCGGTCCTCGCCTGCGGCGGCGGACAGCTCCGCCAGGCGGGGGCCGAGGACGAAGCGGCCCTGCATGTCGCGGGCGACCAGACGGTGGTGCTCGAGTGCGACCGCGAGGCGGTGTGCGGTCGGGCGGGCGAGCCCGGTCCCTGCCACCAGACCCGCCAGGGTCGCCGGGCCGGACTCGAGCGCTGTGAGCACAAGAGCGGCCTTGTCGAGAACGCCTACACCACTGGAACTGTCCATATCGCAAGACTAACTTCTCAGAACCTGAGATGCAACGTTACGCTCGGAGCAGCAGACTGGAAGTGGCGGATCTGACTTCGCGATTCAACGCTCGACCCGCCGCCGGCCACTACAGACCAAGATGCCAGATGGAGAACGTGTCATGGGCAGGACCTTGTCGGAGAAGGTGTGGGACGAGCATGTCGTCCGGTCGAGCGCCGGAGAGCCTGATCTCCTCTACATCGACCTTCACCTCATCCACGAGGTGACCAGCCCCCAGGCGTTCGAGGGGCTGCGGCTCTCCAACCGCAGGGTACGCCGCCCCGATCTCACCATCGCCACCGAGGACCACAACGTCCCGACCGTCGACTGGGACAAGCCGATCGCCGACCCGGTCAGCCGCACGCAGGTCGAGACGCTTCGCAAGAACGCGGAGGAGTTCGGCGTACGTCTCCATCCCCTCGGCGACGCCGAGCAGGGGATCGTCCACGTGGTCGGCCCGCAGCTGGGTCTGACCCAGCCGGGCATGACCATCGTCTGCGGTGACTCGCACACCTCCACGCACGGTGCGTTCGGCGCGATCGCGTTCGGTATCGGCACCTCCGAGGTCGAGCACGTGCTGGCGACCCAGACGCTGATGCAGGACAAGCCGAAGACGATGGCTGTCACCGTCGACGGCGCTCTGCCCGACGGCGTGAGCGCCAAGGACCTGATCCTCACCCTGATCGCCAAGACCGGCACCGGCGGCGGCCAGGGCTACATCGTGGAGTATCGCGGCGAAGCCATCCGTGAGCTGTCCATGGAGGCCCGGATGACGATCTGCAACATGTCGATCGAGTGGGGCGCCAAGGCCGGCCTGATCGCCCCGGACGAGACCACCTTCGCCTACATCAAGGACAAGCCCGAGGCACCGAAGGGCGCCGAGTGGGACCAGGCCGTCGCGCACTGGAAGTCGCTGGTCACCGACGAGGACGCCGTCTTCGACAAGGAGATCGTGCTCGACGCCGCCGAGGTCACCCCGTTCGTCACCTGGGGCACCAACCCGGGCCAGGGCGTCCCGCTGGGCGCCGCCGTCCCGAACCCCGACGACTTCGAGGACGCCGACGAGAAGATCGCTGCGGAGAAGGCCCTGACCTACATGGGTCTCGAGGCCGGCACCCCGATGCGCGAGGTGCGCATCGACACCGTCTTCCTCGGCTCCTGCACCAACGGGCGCATGGAGGACCTGCGTACGGCCGCCGACATCATCCAGGGACACCACGTCGCCGAGGGCACCCGCTTCCTGGTCGTGCCCGGCTCGGCCAGGGTGCGCCTCCAGGCAGAGGAGGAGGGCCTTCACAAGATCTTCCTCGACGCCGGCGCCGAGTGGCGCGGCGCGGGCTGCTCGATGTGCCTGGGCATGAACCCCGACATCCTGGCCCCCGGCGAGCGCTCGGCCTCCACCTCCAACCGCAACTTCGAGGGTCGCCAGGGCAAGGGCGGTCGCACCCACCTGGTCTCGCCGGAGGTGGCTGCCGCCACCGCCGTACGCGGCACCCTCTCCTCGCCCGCCGACCTGACTCTCGCCCGAGCCTGAACACGGAGCGCCTGACATGGACAAGTTCACCACCCACACCGGCCTCGGCGTGCCGCTGCGTCGTAGCAACGTCGACACCGACCAGATCATCCCCGCGGTCTACCTCAAGCGCGTGACCCGCACCGGCTTCGAGGACGGCCTCTTCGCCGCCTGGCGCAACGACCCGTCCTTCGTCCTCAACAACGAGGCGTACGCCGGGGCCTCCGTCCTCGTCGCCGGCCCCGACTTCGGCACCGGCTCCTCGCGCGAGCACGCCGTCTGGGCGCTCATGGACTATGGCTTCCGGGTCGTCATCTCGAGCCGCTTCGGCGACATCTTCCGCGGCAACTCCGGCAAGGCCGGCCTGCTCGCGGCGAAGGTCGACGAGAAGGTCGTCCAGAAGCTGTGGGACCACCTCGACGACAACCCCGGCGCCCAGATCACCGTCGACCTCGAGTCGCGCACCGTTCGCGCCGGCGAGGGTCCCGACGCCATCGAGGACTCCTTCGACATCGACGACTACACCCGCTGGCGCCTCCTCGAGGGCCTCGACGACATCGGCATCACGCTCTCTCACGACGACGACATCTCCACGTACGAGGCCACCCGGCCCTCCTTCAAGCCGGTGACCCTGCACGCCTGAGAGCCTTCCGCGCCGAGACGGTAGTTCTGGCGGCCCGAATCGGTAGAAGTGGCTCAGGATGCGGGAGCCGTCGATGCCCTCCCACTCGAAGGTGTGGTGAGGGAACTTGTTGAC